>CAYNUN010000017.1:0-14142 GCA_964400345.1 uncultured Methylobacteriaceae bacterium | reverse complement strand
TCGGCGCGGAACCGAGCAGGCCCGCGGTGTAGGGATGGCGGGGCGCGTCGAGCACGGCGTCGACCGCGCCTTCCTCGACGAGGCGGCCCGCATACATGACGACGATACGATCGGCGAGGCCCGCGACGACGGCGAGATCATGCGTGATCCAGACCAGAGCCGTGCCCGTCTCGCCGCAGAGCTGCTGCACTTCGGCGAGGATCTGCGACTGGATCGTGACGTCGAGCGCGGTGGTGGGCTCGTCGGCGACGAGGACGGCGGGGCCGTGGAGAAGCGCGGTGGCGATGGCGACGCGCTGGCGCATGCCGCCCGAAAGCTGGTGGGGATAGGCGGCGAGCCGCTCGCGCGCCGAGGGAATGCCGACGCGGGAAAGCGCCGCGGCCGCGCGGTCCCGCGCCGCCTTGGCGGAGACGTTCTCATGCGCGGTGATCGCCTCGATCATCTGCGTGTCGATGCGCAGGACCGGGTTCAGCGTCGTCATCGGATCCTGAAAGATCATCGCGAGCTTGCGGCCGCGCAGCGTGCGCAGCTCCCGCTCCGACCGGCCGACGAGTTCCTCGCCTTCGAGCCGGATCGAGCCGCGGGCGATGCGGCCGGGCGGATCGATCAGGCCCAGCACGGCGAGCCCCGTGACCGACTTGCCCGACCCGGATTCGCCGACGATGCCGAGCACTTCGCCGCGCGCGACTTCGAGCGAGACGCCGTCCACCGCCTTGACGACGCCTTCGCGCGTGGCGAATTCGACGGCGAGATCGCGGATCTCGAGGACGGGCGCGCTCATTTCGAAAGCCTCGGATTGAGCACGTCGCGGAGACGGTCGCCGACCATGTTGATCGCCACGATGGCGATCACGAGCGCGACGCCGGGATAGGTGGAGATCCAGTATTTGCCCGACATCAGATAATCGTAGCCGTTCTTGATGAGCATGCCGAGCGAGGGCTCGGTGACGGGCACGCCGACGCCGAGGAAGGACAAGGTCGCTTCGAGCGCCACGGCATGGGCGACCTGCACCGTCGCCACGACGATGAGCGGCGGCAGGCAGTTCGGCAGCAGATGACGGAAGACGATGCGGCTCTTGGGCAGCGCGAGACAGCGCGCGGCCTCGATATAGTCGCGGTTGCGCTCGACCAGCGCGGAGCCGCGCACGGTGCGGGCATAATAGGCCCATTGGACCACGATCAGCGCGATGATGACCTTGTCGATGCCGCGGCCGAAGGCGGCGAGCAGGACCAGCGCGATCAGGATCGCGGGGAAGGACAGCTGGAGATCGACCGCGCGCATGACGAAGCTTTCGACGCGGCCGCCCTTGAAGGCGGCGATCACCCCGACCGTCGCGCCGATCGACAGCGCGGCGACCGTGGAGACCACGGCGACGAAGAGCGAGATGCGCAGGCCGTAAAGGATCGCCGACAGCATGTCGCGTCCCTGCTCGTCGGTGCCGAGCCAATGGATGCGCCCGTCCATCGAGGCGCCGCCGGGCGGGAGCCGGCCGTCCATGATGTCGAGCTGGGCGAGATCGTAAGGGTTCTGCGGCGCGATCCAGGGCGCGAAGATCGCCGCCGCCAGAAGCACCACAAGCAGGCCGAGGCCGAAGGTCGCGGAACGGCTTTCGAAGAATTCCGACGCGCGACGGCGCAGAAGGCTCTCGCCCTTTTCGACCGCGGCCGGTGCGCGGGTTTCGATCGACGCGGATTCGGTCATGCCTCGGCCTCCGTGAGCCGCACCCGCGGATCGAGCGCGGCATAGACGAGGTCGACGACGAGATTGATGACCACGAAGATCACCACCACGAGCATCAGATAGGCGACGATCACCGGCCGATCGAGGCGGCCGATGGAATCGATGAGCAGCTTGCCCATGCCGGGATAGGCGAAGACCGTCTCGGTGACGACCGCGAAGGCGATCATCGAGCCCAGTTCGAGCCCGAGTACCGTGACGATGGGGATCATGATGTTCTTCAGCACATGCACGAGCACGATCCGGCGCGGGGAGACGCCCTTGGCGCGGGCGAAGCGCACGTAATCCTGCAGGACCGCCTCGCGCGTGCCGGCACGGGCGAGCCGCACCACGAGCGCGGCCTTGTAGAGCGCCAGCGTGAAGGCGGGCAGCAGCAGATGGCGCAGTCCTTCCCATGTCAGAAAGCTGACCTGAAGACCGAGAAAACTCGTCGTCGGCCCGCGGCCGCCCGAGGGCAGGAGCCGCAATTCGACGGCGAAGAGAAGGATCAGCATCAGGCCGATCCAGAAATTGGGCAGAGAGAAGCCGAGGATCGAGCCCGACATGATCGAGCGGCCCGCGAAGGAATCGGGCTTGAGCCCCGCCCAGACGCCGAGCGGGATGCCGATGAAGATCGAGAAGACCAGCGCGACGAAGGCGAGTTCGAGCGTCGCGGGCATGCGCTGGATGATGAGCTTCAGCGCGGGCTCGTTGAACACGAAGGACCGGCCGAGATCGCCGTGCAGCGCGTTCCAGACGAACAGGGCGAACTGCTCGTACAGCGGACGATCGAGACCGAGACGCGCGGCGATCTCCGCCATCTCCTTCGCGTCCGCATTGGGATTGGCGAGGATGGCGACGGGATCGCCCACGGCATAGATCGCGACGAAGACGATCGTGGCCATGACGGCCACGGTCAGCAGCGCCTGAGCGACCCGGCGGATGAAATAGGCGAGCATCGACGTCTCCGGCCACGGGGTCGGAATCCGGGGCGCGGGCCCCGGATGCGCGGCGAAACCGGGCCCGGCCGAAGCCGGGCCTGCGGGATCACTTCGCCTTCACCTCGAAGGCCAGCGTGTACTGGTCCACGCGCGGCACATAGACGAGGCCCTTCTTGTAGGCCCAGGGCGAGACTTCGAAATGCAGCGGGATGATGCCGTAATCGGTCATCGCCTCCTTCGAAGCTTCGCGCAGCAGCGCCTCGCGGGCGCGGTCGTCGATGGTGCGGAGCGCCTGAGCGGTCAGCTCGTCGACCTTCTTGTTCGAATAGCGGCCGCGATTGGTGTTGCCGAAGCCGGGCGCGAAGTTCTGCGTCGCGACGAGGGCGACGATGGAATTCGACATTTCGCCCGTGTCCGCGCCCCAGCCCGCGAGATAGGCCGAGAATTCGTAGCGGTTGCGGCGGGAGAAGAAGGTCGAGGCGGTCATCGAGTCGACGGTGGTCTTGATGCCGACGCGGGTGAGCATCTGCGCGACGGCCTGCGCGACCTTCTCGTCGTTGATGTAGCGGTCGTTGGGCGAGCCCAGCACCAGTTCGAAGCCGTTCGGATAGCCCGCCTCCGCGAGGAGCTTGCGGGCCGCTTCCGGATCGAAGCGGTCGGGCTTCATGTCGGGCGAGGAGCCGAACAGGGGAACGGGCAGAAGCTGCCCGGCCGGAACGGCGACGCCGCCCATGATCCGCTCGACGATGGCGTCGCGGTTGATCGCCTTGGAAAAGGCCTCGCGCACGCGCTTGTCGAGGAAGGGGTTCTTGTCCGTGCCCTTGACGCCCGGCGTCTTCCAATCCGGACCCGTGAACTGGTCGAGATGGACGTAGATGATGCGGTTCGACAGGCCTTGGACGATCTCGAAGCCGGAATTCCTGATCCGGTCGAAGTCCTGGATCGGGGGATTCTCGACGAGGTCGACGTCGCCCGCCAGAAGCGCGGCGACGCGGGGGCCGGCCGAGGTGATGGGACGGAAGGTCACCGTGCGCCAATGCGGCTTCTCGCCCCAGAAGGCGTCGTTGCGATCGAGAACGAGCTGCGTGCCGCGGGTGTATTCCTTGAGCTTGTAGGGGCCCGTGCCGATCGCCTTGGCGGGATCGTTGAAATCGGCCGATTTCGGCGGCGTGCCGACGCCGGTGCAGCCCGACTTCGCGAAGGTCACTTCGGGCGCCGCGCCGAAGGCGTCCGCCGAGATGATGCCGAATACGGACATTTCGATCGGCAGCAGCGGATAGGGCGTCGCGGTCTTGATGATGATGGTGGACGGATCGGGCGAGGAGATCGACTCGATGCCCTTGGTCGCGATGGTGAAGTTCGAGGGCGAATTCTCGACGAGCGGAATGCGGCAGACGGAATAGACGAAGTCGCGGACGGTGAAGTCCTTGCCGTTCGAGAACTTCACGCCGGGACGGAGCTTGAACTCCCAGGTCGTGTCGTCGATCGTCCGCCAGGAGGTGGCGAGCTGGGGAACGGGCTTCTGGTTCTCGTCCGCGCTCACCAGCGACTGGAAGATGTGCCGCCGCAGCGCGTTGTTCTGCCCGACATTGTGGAAATGCGGATCCACCGAGGTCGCCTCGGAGGCGACGCCGATCTTCAGATCCTGAGCGGCGGCCCCGGCGACGGAGCCCGCCAGCAGAAGAGCGGCGAGCGAATGGCGCGTGATCGACATGACTTTTTCTTCCCCCCGCGGCGCAGTTTCGCGGCGCCCGTAAAGCCGATAGTTTAAATCCATGTCGAGCGCGTGCAATAGCGACGAGCGCGCGATCCACGCCCAACGAAAGTCATTCGACCCCATGTCCGACGCCGTCGTTTCCGCTGCGAAATCAATCCTTTCCGAACTGGTAGGCTTCGATACGACGAGCCGGAACTCGAATCTCGCACTCGTCGGACGGGTGGAAGAACTTCTCACGTCGCAGGGCGTGGATTGCATCCGTATCCCCTCTCCGGACGGGAAAAAGGCCAATCTGCTGGCGACGATCGGCCCCGCCGACGTTCCCGGCTATGTGCTGTCGGGCCATACCGACGTCGTGCCCGTCGACGGGCATGAGTGGAGCACGGACCCGTTCACGCTCGTCGAGAAGGACGGGCGCCTCTACGGGCGCGGAACCTGCGACATGAAGGGCTTCCTCGCCGCCTGTCTCGCGCAGGTTCCCGCGATGCTCGCCGCGCCGCTGGCCCGCCCGATCCGCCTCGCCTTCTCCTATGACGAAGAGGTCGGCTGCATCGGCGTGAGGCCGATGATCGCGGAACTCGCCTCGCGGCCCGTCAAGCAGATCGCCTGTTTCGTGGGCGAGCCGACGAGCATGGGCGTGGTGATCGGGCACAAGGGCAAGCGCAGCATCCGCACGGTGGTGACGGGACGGGCCTCGCATTCCGCCCTCGCGCCTTCGGGCGTGAACGCGGTGCAGGCCGCGGCGCGCATCGTGGCGAAGATCGCCGATCTCGCAGACCGCTTCGCGGCGGAAGGGCCGCGCGACGGGCTTTACGACGTGCCCTTCTCCACCGCCCATGTCGGCTCGCTGCATGGCGGGACGGCGCTCAACATCGTGCCCGACCGGGCGGAATTCCTGTGGGAAGTCCGCGTCGTCGGCGACGACGACGTGGATGCGGCGGTGGCCGAGATCACGTCCTATGCGGCGACGGTGCTCGAGCCCGCGATGCGGGCGGTCGCGCCCGAGGCGAAGATCGAATTCTTCGACATTTCCGGCTTTCCCGGCCTCGACATCGCGCCCGAACACGAGGCGACGGTGCTCGCCAAGCGGCTCGCGCGCCGCAACGACCATTCCAAGGTCGCCTACGGCACCGAGGCGGGGCTGTTCATGGTCCATGGCGGAATCCCGTCCGTCATCATCGGGCCGGGGGACATCGCGCAGGCGCACAAGCCGGACGAATATCTCGACGTCGCCCAATTGGCGGAGGCCTGCGCCTTCGTGGGGCGTCTCGTCGAGGAATGCCGGGCCTGACTCTCTTCAGCCCGCGTCCTTGCCGACGGCGCCGAGGCGCGCTTCGAGCACCGCGCGGTCGGCGAGCAGGGCTTCGCCCGAGGCGCGATGCACGATGCGGCCCCGTTCGAGGATGATCGCCTCGTCCGCGAAGGAGAGGATCTTCTGCGCCTTCTGTTCGACGACGATCATCGCCAGTCCCTCGCGCGCGAGGCCGCGCAGCGCGGCGAGCAATTCGTCGACGATGATCGGGGCGAGACCTTCGGTCGGCTCGTCGAGCAGCAGGAGCTTGGGGTTGAGGACGAGGGCGCGGCCGATCGCCAGCATCTGCCGTTCCCCGCCCGAAAGCCGGTCGCCGAGATTGCCGCGCCGTTCCGCGAGCCGCGGGAACATGGCGTAGACGCGCGCGGGCGTCCAAGGCCCGGGCCGCGCGACGGCGGTCATGTTCTCTTCCACCGTCAGCGACTTGAAGATGTTGCGCTCCTGCGGCGCCCAGCCGATCCCCGCCGCGGCCCGCGCCTCGGGCGCGAGGCGGGTGACGTCCCGCCCCGCAAGGCGGACCGCGCCGCCGTGCCGGGTGGTGAGGCCGAGGACGGAATTGACCAGCGTGGTCTTGCCCGCGCCGTTGCGCCCCAGCACGGCGAGGCTGCGCCCTTCGCCCAGCGCGAGGGAGATGCGATCGAGCACGCGGGCCTCGCCGTAGCCGGCGGAGAGATCGTCGAGGGCGAGGAGGGCCGGCGTCATTCGCCCTCCCCCAGATAGACCGCCCGCACGCCGGGATCCCGCGCGATGTCGGCGGGTGCGCCGTCGGCGAAGACCGCGCCGTCGACGAGCACGGTGATGCGCCGGGCGAAGCTGAAGACGAGGTCCATGTCGTGCTCGACGAGCAGGATCGTGACGTCGGAGGGGAGCGCCGCGAGGATTTCGAGGATCTCGCGCCGCTCCTCCTCCGGCACGCCCGCGGCGGGCTCGTCGAGCAACAGCACGCGCGGCCGGCAGGCGAGCGCGACGGCGATTTCGAGCAGGCGGCGCTTGCCGTAGGGCAGCACGCGCGTGCGCTCCGCCATGACGGAGACGAGGCCGAAACGTTCGAGGATCGACACCGCCTCCTCGACCTCTTCGGGGCGGCCGGACGCGGAGCGGAACCAGCTGCGGCCGCGGCCCTCGCGCTCGCCGATCGCCAGCGCGATCGTCTCGAGCGGGGTGAGTTCGGGGAAGCAGCGGCTGATCTGGAAGGTGCGGGCGAGGCCCTTGCGGACGCGCTCGGGCGCGGACAGGCGGGTGACGTCGACGCCTTCGAGCGCGATGCTTCCGGCGTCGGGGCGCAGGACGCCCGTGACGAGATCGACCAGCGTGGTCTTGCCCGCGCCGTTCGGCCCGATCAGCGCATGCCGCGCGCCGCGTTCGACGTCGAGCGAGACGCCCGCCGTCGCCACGACGCCGCCGAAACGGCGGACGAGACCCGACAGGCGCAGCGCGGGGACCGCGGTCATGCCGCCCCTCCCCGGACACGTCGGACGGCCGCGCGCAGAAGCGCCGGGACGCCGCGGGTCAGGCGCTCATGGCCGACGAGGACGATCAGCACCAGCAGAAGGCCGATCCAGAACTGCCAATATTGCGGGGTGATGCCCGACAGCCGATCCTGCATGAAGCGGAACACGCCCGCGCCGATCAGCCCGCCGTAGAGATGCCCGGCCCCGCCGATGACGAGGACCAGCAGCACGTCGGCCGAGCGATGGAAATCGAGCACGTCGAGCGAGACGAATTGCGTGGTCTGCGCGGCGAGGCCGCCCGCAACGCCCGCATAGGCGGCCGACAGCGTGTAGACGGCGACGAGCCGGCGCGACGGGGTGATGCCGATCGCGCCCGCGCGGACCGGGTTGTCCTTCACCGCCCGGAGCGACAGGCCGAAGGGCGAATGCACGATCCGCCGCGCCAGCATGAAGAGCACGAGCAGCACCGTGAGGCTGTAGAGATAGGCGGTGCGGCCGAAGAGATCGAACTCCCACAGGCCGAGCACGGGGCCCATGACGACGCCCTGCAGACCGTCGGCCCCGCCCGTGATCCAAGACAGGCGGTTCGCGGCTTCGAAGAGCATCATGGCGACGCCGAGCGTGACCATGAGACGCGTGAGATCCGACCCGCGCAGGACGAGGAAGCTCGTGAGGAAGCCCGTGAGCGCCGCCGCGGCCGCCGCGGCGGCCAGCCCGGTGATGGGATCGCCCGACAGATGCTTGGCGAAGAGCCCCGCCGCATAGGCGCCCACGCCGAAAAAGGCGCCGTGCCCCAGCGAGACGATGCCCGCATGGCCGAGAATGAGATCGAGCGACAGCGCGAAGAGCGCGAGGATCGCGATCTCGTTGAGCAGCGGAAGCTCGGACGGAAGCAGCGCCGTGCAGGCGAAGGCCGCGAACCAGAAGACGAGTTCGGCGAGCGGCGGACGTGCGCCGCGCCCGAGAAGGCGCGAGGCGTGTGCGAAGGAGGGACCGGGAGCATGCATCGTCATCGTCCCCGCGCGAAGAGGCCCTGCGGCCTCGCGATGAGGACGGCCACCATCACGGCATAGATGATGAAGGCGCCGACCTCGGGGACGTAATACTTGCCCGCCACGTCGGCGATGCCGAGCAGAAGCGAGGCGACGAAGGCCCCGGCGATCCCGGTGGTGCCGCCGACGCCGACCACGATCAGGAAGTAGACGAGGAATTCGAGCGGGAAATGCGGATCCATTCCGAGGATGTCCGCACCCAGCGCGCCGCCGAGGCCCGCAAGGCCCGAGCCGATCACGAAGGTCGTCGCGAAGACTGCGTCGACCCTGATGCCGAGGCCCCGGGCGGTCGCCTCGTAGTCCACCGCGGCGCGGAGCCGGCTGCCGAAACGCGTCGTGACGAGCAGCATGTGAAGCGCGAGCGCGAGACAGCCGCACAGCACGATGATGAACAGGCGATAGACGCCGATGCTGCCGCCCAGAAGATCGACCCGGCCGCGCAGTTCGGGCGGAAGATCGATCCGCTGCTGCTGCGGCCCGATCAGGAATTCCACCGCCGCCACCGTCATGAACACGATGCCGATGGTGAACAGCACCTGATCGAGATGGCTGCGGCGATAGAGCCTGCGGAAGACGAGACGCTCCGACGCCGCGCCCGCCAGCGCGCCCGCGGCGAAGGCGGCGGGAAGACAGAGGAAGAACGACACGCCGTGCTCGTTCATCAGCCAGGCCGTGACGTAGCCGCCGACCAGGGCGAAGACGCCGTGGGCGAGATTGACGAAATTCATCAGCCCCAGCGTGACCGACAGGCCGCAGGCCAGCACGAAGAGCAGCATACCGTAGGCGATCCCGTCGAAGAGGATGGTGATCATGCGGGGACGGGGCTCTTCTGCTTGCGCTCGGGCCCGGACGCGGGAGGGGCGACGCGGCCGCGCCGGCTCACCGGGCGGCGGCTCACCGGGCGGCGGCCTTGGCCGGGTCCTTCACCTGTTCGATCTTCGAGAATTCGACGTTGAACAATTCCCCGCCCACCTTCTCGACGCGGCGGACATAGACGTCCTGAATGATGTCGCGCGTCTCGGGATCGATGGTCACGGGACCGCGGACGCTCGTCCAGCTCATGCCTTTCATGGCTTCGACGAGGCGCGCGCCGTCGGTGTCGCCCTTGGTCTTTTCGAGCGCCTTGGCGATCAGGGTCATGCCGTCATAGGCGCCGACGGCCATGAAATTCGGCCGCATGCCGTTGTTGGCCTTGCGGAAGGCCTCGACGAAGGCCTTGTTCTCGGGCGAGCCGTGCGCGGCGGAATAATGATGCGTGTTGACCACGCCGAGCGCCGCGTCGCCCATCTCGTTGAGGAGATCGTCGTCGGTCACGTCGCCCGTGGCGATGAGCCGGATGCCCGCCTTGGCGAGCTCGCGGTCGGCGAACTGCTTCATGAAGGTCGCGCCGAAGCCCGACGGCACGAAGACGAAGACGGCGTCGGGCGCGGCGTCCTTCACGCGCTGGAGGAAGGGCGCGAAATCCGGGTTCCGGAGCGGGACGCGGAGCGACTGCACGACCCGGCCGCCGTCCTTGGTGAAGCGCTCGACGAAGGCCTTTTCGGCGTCATGGCCGGGGCCGTAATCGGTGACGAGCGTGACCACGGTGCGGATGCCGTTCTTCGCGGCCCATTCCGCCATCGGCACGGAGACCTGCGGCAGCGTGAAGCTCGTCCGCACGATGAAGGGCGACTTCTCGGTGACGATGGAGGTGGCGGCGGCGGAGACCACCTGCGGCACCTTCGCCTGCGTCGCGATCGGCGCGGCGGCGAGCGCCAGCGGCGTGAGGCCGAAGCCGAAAAGCACATGGACCTTGTCGCCGACGACCAGTTCCTGCGCGATGCGGCGCGTCATGTCGGCATTGCCGGTGTCGTCCTTGACGATCAGCTCGACGGGACGGCCCGCCATGGCCCCGCCGTTCTGCTGCATCCAGAGGCGGATGGCGGCGTCCTGCTGGCGGCCGGTGGAATTCGACGGCCCCGTCATCGGCAGGACGACGCCGATGCGCACGGTCTCGCGCGCCGACGCCGCGCCGCCGCCGAAATGGAGCGCTGCGGCGAGAAGCGTCCCGGTCGCGATCATCCGTCCGAACATCGATCGTTCCTTCCGCGCGCCGGCGTATTTTCGGGGATTCCGTGTTTGGTTCCCGAAGGATAGCGGGCGGGTTCGGAACGGGTCAAGCAAAGCGGGGACGCGGCATTTCCGCGCCTAGGGCAGCGCGGGCCGGCCGGAATTCGGAGGGTCGGAGAACAGTTCGCGCTCCATGGCGCGACGGCGCAGCATCTCCGTCTCGAAGTGCCGCGCATTCGCCTCGCCCGCGGGCAGACGCCACGCATCATTCGACATGCGCAGCAATTCCCGCTCGACGTCGCGCATCGAGGGCGCGGTCGGCGCGGGGCGATCGATCCGCTCGCGCAGACGGTCGACGTCGCGGGCGAAGCGCTCCTCCTCGCGGGACGGGCCGACGCGCCATTCGCGCACCGGGACGGGCGGCGGCGGCGGCGCGACGCGCGGCGAAGGCGGAAGGGCGGGCGCGCGGACGCCCGGCGGCGCGGCGGGAGCGGCCTCCGGACGATCGCCCCGCGCCTCGCTCTCGCGCAGGCGGCGGATCTTCTCCTCGACGCAGTCGCGATAGCCGGGCCGACCCCAGACGCAATCGGCCGCCCGCGCGGGAGCGGGCGCGAGCGTCGCCGCGGCGAGGACGGCGAGCATGACCGAAACCGGAAGGACCGAGAGGCTGCGCGGATGCATGGCGATCACGATCCGGCGGGATTGCGGCGGAACTGCGCTCGGGCGACGCGTCGAGTCCCGCCGCGAAGCCGAACGGCCCTGCCCTCTACGCCTTTCGTCGAGGCCGATACGGGCTTGAACGCGACGCGGCGAAGGGGAACCATGGCCGCATGAAGGATGCGGACGCACGGCGCACCGGAGGCATGATGTCGAATGCAGAGGCCGGCGCGTTCCGCGCGATCTTCGCGATGTGCCGCGACCTGCCGCCGCTGCGGACGGCGGTGGTGCATCCCTGCAACGCGATCGCGATCGAAGCGGCCGTCGAAGCGCATGCGATGGGGCTGATGGAGCCCGTCTTCGTCGGGCCGCCGGGCAAGATCGCCGCCGCGGCCGCCGCGGCGGGGCGCGACATCTCCGCCTTCCGCGTCGTGCCCGTGCCGCACAGCCATGCGGCGGCCGAGACCGCGGTGAAGCTCGTGCGGGCGGGCGAGGTCGAAGCCCTGATGAAGGGGAGCCTCCACACCGACGAATTGATGGAGGCGGTGACGGACCGCGAGGCGGGACTGCGGACGGGCCGCAGGATCAGCCACGGCTATGTGCTGCGGCTGCCCTCGCGGAGCGAACCGCTCATCGTCACCGACGCGGCGATCAACATCGCCCCGACCTTGGACGAGAAGGCCGACATCGTGCGCAATGCGATCGACCTCGCCCGCGCGATCGGCATCGCGGAGATCCGGGTCGCGATCCTGTCGGCGGTCGAAACCGTGAACGCCAAGATCCCTTCCACGATCGAAGCGGCGGCGCTCGCCAAGATGGCCGATCGCGGACAGATCACGGGCGCGCTCGTGGACGGCCCCCTCGCCTTCGACAATGCCGTCGATCTCGGCGCGGCGGCGACCAAGGAGATCGCCTCTCCCGTCTCCGGGCGCGCCAATGTCCTCGTCGTGCCGGATCTCGAAGCGGGCAACATGCTCGCCAAAAGCCTGACCTTCCTCGCCGGGGCGGAGGCGGCGGGGATCGTGCTCGGCGCGCGCGTGCCGATCGTGCTGACGAGCCGCGCGGATCCGGAGGATGCAAGGCTCGCCTCCGCCGCCGTCGCGGTTCTGGTCGCCGCGGATCGACGCCGAAATCTCGCCGCGGCGGTGGTCTGAGCCGTGGCGCGCCATGCCCTCGTGCTCAATGCGGGCTCTTCGAGCATCAAATTCGCCTTGTTCCGCTTCGAGCCGGACGGGCGCGAAACGGATCTCGTCCGCGGCGCGGTCGAAGGACTGCACGCCTCCCCGCGTTTCAAGGAGACCGATGCGGAACGGGGGGCGACGGAATGCGACCTGCCGCCGGGCACGGACGGCGGCTTCGAGGAGGCGCTGCGCTTCCTGACGACGCGCATCGACCGACGGCTCGACGACGACGCCGTGGCCGTGGTGGGGCATCGGGTGGTGCATGGCGGGGAGGCCTTCACCGCGCCTCTGCGGATCGACGCCGCGGCGCTCGAAAAGCTGCAGGCGCTCGCGCCCCTCGCCCCGCTGCACCAGCCGCAGAATCTCGCGCCGGTCGCGATCCTCGAACGGCTGTTTCCCGGCGTGCCGCAGGTCGCCTGTTTCGATACGGCCTTCCATGCGACGCTGCCGGAAGAGGCGCGGCTGCTGCCCGTCCCCAAGGCGTGGACGGAGCGGGGCATCCGGCGCTTCGGCTTTCACGGCCTGTCTTACGAATATGTCGCGGACCGGCTCCGCCTCCTCGCGCCGGATCTCGCGGCGGGGCGGACCATCGCGGCGCATCTGGGTTCGGGGGCGAGCCTGTGCCTGCTCGCGGGCGGCCGGAGTGCTGCGACCAGCATGGGCTTTTCCGCGCTCGACGGGCTGATGATGGGCACGCGCTCGGGCGCGCTCGATCCCGGCGTGATCTTCCACCGGTTGCGCGAAGGCGCGGCCGCCGACGAACTCGAACGGGAGCTTTACACGCGTTCGGGCCTGCTCGGCGTCTCGGGCCTGTCCGGCGACATGCGGCGGCTGCGGCGGGAGGCGGCGACCTCCGAGGACGCGCGCCGCGCGATCGCGTTGTTCACGCGGACGCTGATCGGCGAGATCGGCCGGATGATCGCCTGGGCGGGCGGCGTGGACGGGCTCGTCTTCACGGCGGGGATCGGGGAAATCGATGCGGCGCTGAGGGCCGACGTGCTGCGGGCGCTCGCCTGGGCGGGATTTCCGGCCGAGGCCGAAATCATGGAGACCCGCGAGGGCGGCGGCGCCGCCGCCGGACCGGGGCCGCGCGCCTTGGTGCTGCGCACGGACGAGGAGCGCATGATCGCGCGGCACGCCTTCGCCGCGCTTCGAAGCCCTTGAGAAGCCACGCTCTTCGACGCGGACGGAGCGATACGATCTCTTTTCGCCGCCGAATTTCCCTCCGGACGACGGACCCGAAGCTGAACCCTTCGACGCCCTCGCGCATTGACGGGCACGGTTCACATCCGAAGGGAGAATACCATGAGAAAGACATTTGCCGCCGTCCTGCTGGCGAGCGTCGCCGCGGGCCCGGTCCTCGCGCAGACGGCACCGTCGCCCGGCGGCGCGGTGACCCAGCCCGCCCCGGTCCAGACGAGCCCGAGCACCGTCGCGCCCGGCGGCGCGGCGATGGGATCCTACGCCCCGCTCGCCACGGCTGCCGCCGGACAGATGCTCGGCTCCGACATCCGCGGCACGAAGGTCTACGGCGCCGGCAACGAGAATATCGGCGAAGTGGACGACATTCTGATCGACCGCGACGGGCGCGTGGCGGCGCTGATCGTGGGCGTCGGAGGCTTTCTGGGCATCGGGGAGAAATATGTCGCGATCCCGATGCAGGCCTTCGAGATCGCGCTCGACCGTTCCGACACGACGGCGAGCGTCCGCGGCCCGACCACCGGAACGGGAACCACGGGAACGATGGGGACCACCGGCACGACGGGCACGACGTCCGCCGCGCGCAGTGCTTCGACGACGCGCTACGGCACGGTCGATCCGGACCATTTCGTGCTGCGGAGCATGACCAAGGCGGATCTGCAGAACGCTCCGGCCTTCGGCCGCGCGGCATCGAGCGGCGGCTCGGGGACGGGAGGGACCGGCGCGCCGCGTCAATGACGCTGCGACCCGGTTCTCGAAAGGGCGTCGCCGCAGGAGTGCGGCGACGTCCTTTTCGCGCGGTTTCTCCGTCACCTTGGCCTTGCATTGCCCCCGACCCTCGGGCATACACGGAACCGCTCGCGGAG
>CAYNUN010000016.1:1100-14350 GCA_964400345.1 uncultured Methylobacteriaceae bacterium | reverse complement strand
AAGGCGGTGGAGCGGGGCGCGCGGATCGCGATCGTCTCGAGCCCCGTGGATGCGGCCCTTCGGACCGTGACGGATACGGTCGCGGGGTTGGCGCCGGGCGATCCGCTGCCCGCGAACCATTTCCGCTCCGTCTGCACGGGAGCGACGGCACGCTGCGCGGCGACCGCGGGCGGGATCGCGCGGGCGGCATCCTATGACGCCGCCGCGATGCGTCGGATCGTGTTCGGGCGGGGCGCAAGGCAGGCCTGCGGCGACGCCGTGACGCCCGACGAAGCGGGCATGTGCGACCTGTTCCCGGCGATCACGCCCGCGAACGTCGTCGTCGAATATGCGCATACGGGGCTCGGCTTCGTGGGCCGGCCTGGCGGGCCGGTGCCCAGCGTGACCGTGTCGCTGACCGGGCTCGTCTTCCGCTTCTTCTTTCTCGACGCGCTTGCGGGCCTCGGCCCGATCCGGATGCCGCCGATGCGGGTGACGCTGACGGGAGAGGATCTCCTGTCGACGGCTCCGCCGGAAAGATGAGGGGAAACGCCATGTCCGACGCCTTCATCGTGAGCAACGGCTGCGGCGGCGAGGCGACCGCGCAGGTCGCGCTCGTGCTCGAACAGCACGGCCGGTCCGTGCGCGCCGTGGAAACGGTCGCGGCGCTCGTCGTCGACCCCGCCTTCACGGGGGCGCGGCGTCGGGCGGTGGTGCTGCTGGCCCGCGAGGCTTCCGCCGCAACCGAGGCGGACCTCGTCGCCTTCGTCGAAGGGCCGGGCCGCGGGACGGCGACGGTCTATGTCGCGGATTCGCTCGCGGCGGCGACCTACAAGCGGCTTCTGCGCGCCGGCGGCGAATGGCTGACGCGCGAGGCGCTGCGTCGCGAACTGCCCGAAACGCTCCGCCGCATCGAAGGCCCCGCGGCGGAGGATGCGCCGACGGGCGCGGTGATCACGGCCTTTCTGCCCGCCAAGGGCGGGGTGGGCAACACGATGCTGGCGGCCGAATGCGGCTATGACGCCGCGCGGCGCGCGGGCAAGACCGGCGGCCGGGTCGCGGTGATCGATCTCAACGTGCAGAGCGCGGCGCTGGCCGATCTCCTCGATCTCGAGGCGCGGCTCGACTTCTCCGAAATCCTCGGCCGGCCGGAGCGGCTCGACGCGCGGCTGGCGGAGATCTTCGCGTCGCGCCACGGCTCGGGTCTCGACGTCTATGCCAGCGCCTCGCGCGGCCTCGTGTTCGAAGAGGTGAACGGGCGGGCGTTGTTCGCGCTCATCGACCGGCTCTCGCAGCTCTACACGGCGGTGCATGTCGACCTGCCGGCGCTGCGCTTCTCCTGGACGGAGACGCTGCTGGCGGGGGCGGATGCGGTGGTCGCGACGGGAACCTCGGACGTGCCCGCGCTGCGGCGGCTCGCGGAGGATGCGGCGGTGCTCGATCGGCTCGGCGTCGACCGGAAAAGGACGCTCTTCGTGGTCAACCGCTGCGACACGACGCTTCTGGGCGGCATCGCGCGGAAGGGCGAGATCGAGCGGGTGCTCCCGGACCGGGAGGTTCTCATGATCCGGCGCGACGAGGCGCTCGCCGGCGAGGCCGCCGATCTCGGCCGGCCGATCCTCGAATTCGCGCCGAAGAAGCCGCTGGGGCGCGACATCCGCGCGCTCGCCGAACGCCTCGCAACCGCAGCGCCCGCCGCGACGCCGCCCGGCGTCCGGGCGGACGCCGCCTGATGGAGAACCGCATGTTCCCGCGCAGCTCCGACCGTTGGAAGACCGCCGCCCGCCCGCCCGAACCCGTGCCGGACGCGGCCCGCACCGCGGCGACGGAACAGGCCGTCTTCGCCGAAGCGGCGGCCGCGAAGCCGAAGCTCATCGAGGAGAAGGTGAAGCTGCACGGCCGGATCATCGACGAATTCAACCTCGCGCTGATCGAGAAGGTGTCGCGCGAGGAACTGGCCCGGCAGGTGCGGCGCTTCGTGGTCGAGCATGTGCTCGCCGAACGGCTGGCGCTGAACGAGAAGGAACTCGACGCCTTCGCCGAGGACGTGCTCGACGAGATGGTCGGCCTCGGCCCGATCGAGCCGCTGCTGAAGGACCCGACCGTCAGCGACATCCTGATCAACACGCATCGGTCGGTCTATGTCGAGCGCTACGGCAAGCTCGAACCCACGGCCGTGCGCTTCAAGGACGAGGCGCATCTGCTGCGCATCGTGAACAAGATCGTCGCGGGCGTGGGGCGGCGGATCGACGAATCCTCGCCCACGGTCGACGCACGCCTGCCCGACGGCTCGCGCGTGAACGTCGCCGTGCGCCCCGTGGCGGTGGACGGGCCGCTCGTCTCGATCCGCAAATTCTCGAAGCGCCCCTTCTCGATGGACAAGCTCGTCGAGATCAACGCGCTCCGGCCCGTGATGGCGCAGGTGCTCGAGGCGGCCGTGGCGGGGCGGATCTCGATGATCGTCTCGGGCGGCACGGGTTCGGGCAAGACGACGATGCTCAACGCCTTGTCGAGCTTCATCTCGCCCGCCGAACGGCTGATCACGATCGAGGACGCGGCGGAACTGCAGCTGCAGCAGCCCCATGTCGGACGGCTGGAGACGCGGCCCCCGAACGTCGAGGGGCGCGGCGAGATCCGGCAGCGCGAACTCGTGAAGAACGCGCTCCGCATGCGGCCCGACCGCATCATCATCGGCGAGGTCCGCGGCGAAGAGGCCTTCGACATGCTCCAGGCCATGAATACGGGCCATGAGGGCTCGATGACGACCATCCACGCCAACAATCCGCGCGACGCGATCCGGCGGCTGGAACAGATGGTCGGCATGGCCGGCCTGCCGATGACGATCGGGGCGATCCGCTCGCAGATCGCCTCGGCGATCCGGATCGTCGTGCAGCTCCAGCGCCTGTCGGACGGCAAGCGGCGGGTGACCGGGATCGCCGAGATCACGGGCATGGAGGGCGACGTCGTCCAGCTCCACGACGTGTTCACCTTCGTGCGCGAGGGCGTGGATGCGGGCGGCGCGGTCGTGGGCTCCTTCCGGGCGACCGGCATCCGGCCGAAATTCCTCGCCGATCTGAAGAGTTCGGGGATCGAACTGCCGCCCGGGGCCTTCGACCCCGGCACGGTCTTGTGAGGGACGCGCGGTGACCGAACCCTGGTTCATCTATTTCCTGATCTTCGTGGCCGTGTTCCTCGGCGTGCAGGGACTGGTCGTGCTCTTAGGGCGCGATCTCGCCCGCCGACGCCGGCAGGACCGCCGCTTCGCCGAACTCGCGGGCGGCGCGGGGCGCGACGAAAAGGCGATCGAGATCGTCAAGCGCCGCGCGGGCGAGGCTTGGAGCCTGCCCAAGGCGGGGAGCGTGCTCGCGCGGCCGCTCGCCGCGGTGGACCGGCTGATCCTGCAATCCGGGATGAGGATGGCGCGCGGTCGGCTTCTGCTCGTGGCGGCGGCTTTGAATCTCTTGGCCTTCTTCCTGATCCCGGCCGCGGCGGGGCCTGCGGGGCGGCTCGCGGGCGGCGCGGCGGTGGCGGCGGCGCTTCTCGGCGGCGGGCTCGCGCTGCGCCGCGCGCGCCGCATCGCGCGCTTCGGCGAGCAGTTGCCCGACGTGCTCGACGTGATCGTGCGGAGCCTCAAGGCCGGCCATCCGCTCACGGTCTCGCTGTCGCTCGTCGGGCGCGAGATGCCGGAACCGGCCGGGCCGGAATTCGCGGTGGTGTTCGACGAGATCAGCTACGGCCGGGAGCTGCGCGAGGCCATGGAGAACCTGCATCGCCGGGTGGGCCATGAGGATCTGCGCTTCCTCGTGACCGCGATCTCGGTGGCGGACCGGACGGGCGGCAATCTCGGGGAGATCCTGGCGAGCCTCTCCCGGCTCATCCGCGACCGTTTCCGGCTGAAGCGGAAGGTGCGGGCGCTGTCGTCCGAAGGGCGGTTCTCGGCGGTCGCGCTGAGCCTGACGCCGATCCTCCTGTTCGGCGCGATCAACGCGCTCTCGCCCCGCTTCTACGGCGAGGTCTGGGGCCATCCGGTGCTGAACGCGGCGCTGGCGGCGGGGGTGCTGTTCATGATCGTCGGCAATCTCGTGATGTACCGCATGGTCAATTTCAAGGTGTGAGCGCGTTATGACCGGCTTCGTCGACTGGCTCCCGAGCCTCTTCGTCTTTCTCGCGGTGTCGATCCTCTCCTTTCTCGTCTGGACGAGCGTCGCCGAACGCGCGCGGCTGAAGCGGCGCTTCGCGACGGCGGGCGCCTCGGCGCGGCCCGACGGGCCGAGCGCCTTCGCGGCGGCGCGCGGGGAGGGCGGCGTGATCGACGTCGAGCGCTTCGGCATCGGCGAGGAATATCGGCGCGAATTGCGGACGCGGCTGATGCGGGCGGGCTTTTTCGGCGAAAGCGCGCCGACGGTCTTCATTCTGGCGAAGGTCTTCGTCTGCCTCGCCGTGCCGCTCCTCGCGCATGTGTTCCTCACCGAACGGGCGGCGGGCCTGCATCCCATCGGCAAGACGGTGGTGCTCGCGCTCGCCTTCATGCTGGCCTACGGAGCCGCGGACGGCTGGCTCGAACGCCGCAAGCGGCGTCTCGAAGAGCGGTTCCGGCTGATCTTCCCGGATTTCCTCGATCTGATGGTCGTCTGCGCGGATGCGGGGCTGAGCCTCGAATCCGCGCTCGAACGCATCACGCAGGAGATGCGCGAGCGCGATCCGGCGCTCCATCGCAACCTCTTGCTGATGAGCGCGGAAATGCGCGCGGGCCGCGGCACGATCGACGCGCTGAAGGGCCTCGCGGACAGGCTCGGGATCGAAGAGGCGCGGGCGCTCGTGGTGCTGCTCCGCCAATCGCTCGAACTCGGGACGGACATCGCGCAGGCGCTGCGCATCTACGGCGACGAGATGCGCGAGAAGCGCGCCTCGCGGGCCGAGGAGAAGGCCCACGCGCTTCCGGCCAAGCTCGTGGTGCCGCTCGCCCTCTTCATCTTTCCGGTGATCCTGATCGTCATCATGACGCCGCCGGTGATCCGGATCGCGACGGCCTTCAAATGACGGGAGTTTCGATCATGCGCAGTTTCACCAAGACGGCGACCGCCGCCCTTTTCATGGGCCTCGCGCTCGCGGGATGCCGGACCACGGCGGAAACGGAGGGCCGCACCTCCGCGGCCCCGACGGGCACGATCGAAGAACAGCTCGCCGCGACGCAGGACCATGGTGCGGTCGCACGGCGGCATTTCGCGGCGCAGGATTACGGGCTCGCCGAACGCTTCTTCCGCGAGGCGGTGGAGCGCTCGCCCGGCGATGCGGATCTCTGGATCGGCCTCGCCGCGAGCTATGACCAGCTCGGCCGGTTCGAACTCGCCGACCGGGCCTATGCGAGCGCGGCGAAGCTCCGGGGCGAGGACGTGCGGCTCCTCAACAATCGCGGCTATTCCTATCTGCTGCGGGGGGACACGGCGCAGGCCGCGCGCATGTTCGAGCGGGCCTTGGCGAAGGACCCGACCAATGAGGTGATCGCCAACAATCTTCGCCTCTTGCGCGAGTGATCCCGGTTTCATGCATCGAGGATTGAAAGTTCCGCTTGCGCTCGGTGCCGCGCGGGGGCTTGATCCGGCGGCGCGGAACGATGTCCGCGCGGGGGGCGCCGGGTCATGAAGCTTGCCATCGCGGCGATCGCATCGGTGCTGCTGGCGTCCACGGGCGCGGGCTTGGCACAGCAGGCTGGGGCGGCGCAGGTCACGACGCCGTTCACGACCTGCGAGACGAATTGGAGCTTCTTCGGCCAGAGCAAGAAGGAGACGACCTGCCGCACGGTTCAGCTCGATGCGGAGCGCTGCCGCACCTTCCGCGACCTGCGCTTCATCGGCTGGCCCGCCGAAGGCGACGCGCTGAGGAAGTTTCAGGCCTCCGGCGAGCGGAGCCTCACCGAGGACGAGCGGAAATGGCTCGCCGCCTATCGCGGACGCCGGGCGGCCTGCGAGGCGCTGCTGAAGAGGCTCGGCGAATGACGCCGTGCATGCGCCTCATCGGTTGAGGACGACGCGGCCCGCATCGGAAACGTCGTAGCCGCCGAAATCGGCCGCCTTCCGGGCGAAATCCGGCATGCGCATCGCCGCGAGGACGGCTTGCGGGCCGTGCTCGAAAAAGGTCCGTCGCCGCATCGCGAGATCGAAACGCTCCCATACCAGGGGTCGGAAGCCGAGGCCGTGCGCCTCCGCGACGGCGCGCGTCGCAAGCCCGCAATCGATCTCGCCCGCGCGGATGCCCAGCGCGAGATCCTGACCCGTGGGATAAGGCCTTTGCGCGGCGACGGTCTGCGGAAGGTCGACGCCGGCTTTGCGGGCGAGCGCTTCGAACAAGAGCTGCGCGCCCGCGCCCTTCTGGCGCAGGCCGAAACGCGCCTTCTTGCCGAAGGCCGTCGCGAGGCCGTCGAGGCCGAGAGGGTCGCCGGGCGCGGTCATCAGGCCCTGTTCCCGACGGGCGAAGCCGATCACCACGGCGTCGTGCAGCGAGGCGAAGCGGGACACGGCGTCGGCATTGGCCGTCTCGTCGTCGCCTTCGCCATGGACATGGATCGCGGCGATCGCGACCTCGTCGCGCGCGAGGCGCGCGAGACCCGCCTCCGAGCCCTCGGGCAGCATCGCGAGACCCGCGCCGGAGCGGCGCAGCGTCCATTCGAGCAAAGGATCATGGCTGCCGCCGACGACGGGCGGAGGGACGACGGGCGAAAACCCCTCCGGGCGGGCGAGGCCCGCCTCGATCCAGCGATCGAGCGCGGAGCGGGGGAACAGCCATTTCCCCGTGACCTTGGAGCAGGGGACCGCGCCTTCCGAGACCAGCTCGTAAAGCTTGCGCTCCTTGATCCGCAGATAGGCGGCGGCTTCCTCGGTGGTCAGATAATCGGGCTGCATATGATTGCTCATGAATGCATGAATTCCGGATTTGATCTTCATTACGGTCAAGCGATATCTCACGCAAGAATATGCAGGAGTTTCGAGCCGCCCGATGACCGTTGCGGACGCCTTTCGTGAAGCCGCAGGGCTGATGATCGACCTCGATCCGCGCTTCGTCGGGATCGTGGCGCTGTCGCTGCGCGTGACGCTGACGGCGGTGCTGGCGGCGGCGGTGATCGGCCTGCCGCTCGGCGCGCTTCTCGGGATGTCGCGCTTTCGCGGCCGCTCGGCGGTGATCGTGTTGGTGAACGCGCTGATGGGGCTGCCGCCCGTGGTGGCGGGGCTCATGATCTTTCTGCTTCTCTCGCGGTCGGGGCCGCTCGGCTCCTGGGGCATGCTCTTCACCCCTTCGGCGATGATCGCGGCGCAGACGCTTCTGGTGCTGCCGATCGTGATCGCGCTGACGCGGCAGACGGTCGAGGATCTCTGGGGCGAATATCGCGAGCATCTGACCTCGATCGGGCTCACCGGGCTGCGGGCGGTGCCGACGCTGTTGTGGGACGCGCGCTTCGCGCTGGCGACGGCGCTGCTCGCGGGCTTCGGCCGGGCGAGCGCGGAGGTCGGCGCGGTGCTGATCGTGGGCGGCAACATCGCGGGCTACACGCGCACGATGACGACGGCGATCGCGTTGGAAACCTCCAAGGGCGATCTGGCGCTGGCGCTCGGGCTCGGTCTGGTCCTCGTCTGCCTGACGCTGATCGTGAACGCGGCGGCCTACGGCGCGAGCCGTCTCGGCGCACGCTACGCGGGATGAGGGACATGCGCGCCGATCCCTCCGTTCTGCCGCTCGTCGTCGAGGGCCTCGGTTTCGAGGCCGACGGACGGCCGCTCGTCGCCGATGTCGGCTTCACGCTGCGGCGCGGCGGGCCGACCATGGTGCTTGGCCCGAACGGGGCGGGGAAATCGCTGCTGCTGCGGCTCTGCCACGGCCTGATCGCGCCGAGCGCGGGGACGGTGCGTTGGGCCGCCGCCGCCGGCGTCGCGGCGGGGCGGAAGCGCCATGCCATGGTGTTTCAGAAACCGGTGATCCTGCGGCGTTCCGTCCGCGCCAATCTCGACCATGCGCTCGCGGCGGCGGGAACGGACGCCGACGGGCGTGCGGAGCGGACGGAGGCGGCGCTCGCGCGGTTCGGGCTGACGGCGCTCGCCGATGCGCCCGCGCGGCGGCTCTCGGGCGGGGAGCAGCAGCGGCTCGCGATCGCGCGGGCCTGGGCGCTCGAGCCGGAGGTGCTGTTCCTCGACGAGCCCTGCGCCAATCTCGACCCCGGCGCGACGGCCCGGATCGAAAGCCTCGTCGCCGATCTCGCGGCGGACGGCGTGACGGTCGTGATGACCACGCATGATCTCGGCCAAGCGCGGCGGCTCGCGGCGCGGGTGCTGTTCATGGACAAGGGCCGGCTCGTCGAAGACGCGCCCGCCGACCGTTTCTTCGATGCGCCGGACACGCCGCAGGCCGCGGCCTTCCTGCGCGGCGATCTTCTCTGGTGAGGCTTCTCGAACCGATTCCGGAAAGGGGTGCAATGTCCTCGATAGGCAGGGTTTTTCTGGCCGCCGCGCTCGGCTTCGGCGTCGTCTCCTCCGCGCTCGCGCAAGGGGCGACGGGGCGGTTCATCACCGTCTCGTCGACGACGTCGACGCAGGATTCGGGGCTGTTCGGCCATATCCTGCCGCTGTTCAAGGCGAGGACGGGCATCGATGTCCGGGTCGTGTCGCAGGGCACGGGACAGGCGCTCGACACCGGGCGGCGCGGGGATGCCGACGTGGTCTTCGTGCATGCGCGGGCGCAGGAACTGAAATTCGTCGAAGACGGTTTCGGCGTCGCCCGCAAGCCCGTGATGTACAATGATTTCGTGCTGATCGGGCCGAAGTCCGACCCGGCCGGGATCAAGGGGACCGCGGACATCGCGGCGGCGCTGAAGGCGGTCGCGGCCAAGCAGGCGCCCTTCGTCTCGCGCGGCGACCGCTCGGGCACGCACAGCGCCGAACTGGCGCTGTGGAAGGGCGCGGACCTCGAGATCGAGAAGATCCGCGGGCCTTGGTACCGCGAAATCGGGCAGGGCATGGGCGCGGCGCTCAATACGGCGGGCGCGATGAACGCCTATGTGCTGTCGGACCGCGGCACCTGGCTGAGCTTCAAGAACCGCGGCGATCTCGACATCGTGGTGGAGGGCGACCGGAGGCTCTTCAACCAATACGGCGTGATGCTCGTGAACCCGCAGCGGCACCCGCATGTGAAGGCCGCGGACGGTCAGGCCTTCATCGATTGGCTCACGGGCCCCGAGGGGCAGAAGGCGATCGCGGACTACAGGATCGAGGGCAAGCAGCTCTTCTTCCCGAACGCGGACCGGCCGGGGGCGTGAGCGGCCTCAGCCCCGCGCGGCCTTCGCCGCCGCCGAGGCGGCGCGGGCCATGCGGGCCGCATCGGCCTGGGGCAGGGCGACATAGCGCGCGCCCATGGCGTCGGCGATCTCGCGGGCCTTGGGCTGCGGGCGGGGGGACGTGTCGATGAGCACGGCGTCCGCGCCCGAGAGCCTGAAGGCCTGCGCCGCGGCGAGCGCATCGGCCGCGGCTTGGGCGCGGCCGCCCGCGCCGCTGCGGTCGATATTGGCCTGACCGTCGGTGAGCAGCACGACGACGGGCGTGTCGCCCTTCTTCTTGACCGCTTCGGCGACGAGCCGCGCCTCGTCGAGGCCCGCGGCCAGCGGCGTGCCGCCGCCGCCGGGCAGCGCGCCCAGCGCGCGCTTCGCCCGGGCGAGCGAGCGGGTGGGCGGCAGAAGCGTCTCCGCACCCGGGCCGCGGAAGGCGATCAGGGCCACTTCGTCGCGGCGGACATAGCATTCGGCCAGCATCAGCTCGACCGCGCCCTTGGCCTCGCCGAGGCGGTGCAGCGCGGCGGAGCCGGAGGCGTCGACGACGAAGACCGTCGCGATGCGGCGGCGGATGCGGCGGCGGACATGGCGGAAATCGTCGGGGCGAAGGCGGATCGCCGGGCCGCCGGGAACGGCCTTGCGGAAGGGCTGTTGCGGGATGGCCGCGCGCAGCGTGGCGAGCAGCGCGAGACGCTCGCCGCGGGCGGCGCGTCCCGACGTGATGCCCGCGGGCCGACCGCGGCGGCCGGAGGCGGGCAGCGTTCCGCGGCCGCGCGCGCCGGATTTGGCGGCGGCGGTCGAGCGGTCGACGATGGCGGCGAAGACCTCGGGCGGAAGCGCCGCGCGGACGGCCTCGATCACCGTTTCGGCGAGGGAGCCCGCATCGGTCCGGTCTTCGTCGGATCCCGTTTCCGGTTCCGCACCGCAATCCTCGGGCGGGTTCGGAGCGGGTTCGTCGGGCGAGGCCTCGGCCTGTTCCGGAGGGGGGTCGGGCTGCGGGGGCTCGGTCTCCGGCGGGGGGGCGGGAAGCGTCGTCGCGCGGGGGAGAAGGACCAGGCGGGCGGCCGTCGCGAGGTCGCGGTCCTCCATATGGGCGCGCCCGTCGAGGGCGGCGGCGGCGCGCGCGACGCGCACGGCGGCGGAGACGGCGCGGATTGAAGCGATGCCGAAGCTTTCGCCGATTTCCACAAGCGCGGGAATCGCTTGGTCGGACATTCTCACGGATCGATTCAAGCCGCGCGCGCGGCGCACGGCCTCCGGATCGCAGGCTTCGTGAGGATCGGCGAGATCGGCCGACGTCACCGCGTCGAGATCGACGACGAGGGCGAGACGGTCGGCGAGTGAGGGCAGCAGCGGCTCGTCGGGGCCGATGCCTTCATCGAGGGCGAGGACGCCGAAACGGGCGTCGGCATCCGACGACCGGCCGGTGTCGAGCGCGGCTTCCAGAAGGGCCGCCGCGCCGCGGTCCAAGCGCTCGGCCATGGCGGCGACGACGACGCCGCCGTCGGCCTCCGCGAGAAGGCCGGTCTGCGTCACGGGGCGGCCCGAGGCGAGGGTCGCGCCGAGATCGAGGCCGCCGATCAGGCGGGTCTCGTCGACGCCGACGGGCAGGCGGCGGATCGGCGCGTCGGGGAGAAGCTCGGCCAGAAGTTCCAGCAGCATGTCGCGGGCGGGGCCCGCGCGGCCGCGCAGGCGAAGCCCCGTCCCGCCCGGATCGACGGCGAAGAGGGCGAGCGCGAGCGTCGCCTCCGACCACGGATTCGGCGCGGCCGGGCGGCCGGTCACGGCAGGATTTCGGCGACGGCGCGTTCGATGCGGACGCCGGACCCCGTGTCGTCGAGCGGGTTGCGGCGCAGGCGGTGGCGGAGCACGCCGGGCGCGACCTTGCGCAGATGGTCGGTCCCGACCGTGCTCGCCCCGGCGAGCGCGGCGAGGGCGCGGGCGGCGCGGATGAGCACGAGTTCGCCGCGCAGACCATCCGTGCCGAGCGCGAGGCAGAGCCGCGCGGACGCCTCCAGCACGGCGTCGGGCGTGTCGACCTCGGGCAGGCGCGCGCGGGCGGCGACGATGCGGCGGCGCAGCTTGGCGGTGTCCTTGCTCCAGACGGCGGCGAAGGCCTCGCGGTCGCGTTCGAAGGCGTCGCGGCGGCGGATCACCTCCACGCGGTCCTTGATCTCGCGGGGCGTGGCGACGTCGACGCAGAGTCCGAAACGGTCCAGAAGCTGCGGGCGAAGCTCGCCTTCTTCCGGATTGCCGCTGCCGACCAGCACGAATTTCGCGGGGTGGCGGATGCTCAGCCCCTCCCGCTCCACGACGTTGCGGCCCGAGGCGGCGACGTCGAGCAGGAGATCGACGAGATGGTCTTCGAGCAGATTGATCTCGTCGACATAGAGGAAGCCGCCGTTCGCCTTGGCGAGGAGGCCGGGCTCGAACCGCTTCTCGCCGCGGGCGAGCGCGCTTTCGAGATCGAGCGCGCCGACGAGGCGGTCCTCGGTCGCGCCGAGGGGAAGATCGACGACGGGGATGCGCGAAGCGACCGCCTTGGACGGCATGCCGGGCCGCGCGCAATGGGGGCAGGTCGCGAGCGAGGCGGCGCCGGGTTCGCAGGCATAGGGGCAGCCCGCGATCACCTTGCGCTCGGGCAGAAGGGCCGCGAGGCCGCGCACGGCGGTGGATTTGCCCGTGCCGCGATCCCCGAAGACGAGCACGCCGCCGACGGAGGCGTCGACCGCAGCGATCATCAGGGCGGTCTTGACCTCGTCCTGACCGACGATGGCGGCGAAGGGATAGGCGTCGTGGGTTTCGCTCACGCGCGTCTTCCCCGGACGAGACGCGGGGGCCGGCCGCACGGATGCGGCCGGGGAGGGATCGCGTCCGTCGTCCGAACGCGATCCGAAGGCGTCGTCGAGATCAGAGTTTCTTTCCATCCGGTCCGAACTGCTTGAGATAGGCGACGAGATCGTTGATCTCGGTCTCGTTGGTGAGGCCCGCGAACACCATCTTGGTGCCCGGCATCTTCGCCCTCGGGTTCTTGATGTATTCGCGGAAGGTCGCCTCGTCCCAGGTCAGGCCCGAGTTCTTGTTCGCGTCCGAATAGTTGTAGCCCGCGACGGCGCCCGCCTTGCGGCCGATCAGGCCGTTGAGCTGGGGACCGACGCCGTTGCGCGCCGTCTCGCCGACCTGATGGCAGGCGCGGCACTTCAGGAACACCTTCTCGCCGGCGGCGGCATCCTGCGCCGAAGCGGCGCCCGCGGTCAGAAACAGAGCGGGCACGGCCGCAAGAAGCAGGGAAAGGCGGAATTTCATCTTCGATCCTCCCGGATGGACGGCGACGCCGTCTGGGTCGTTTTCACCGAGGCGCCGGCGATCCGAGGGATCGTCAGAAACGCATGCGGCGCATGTGAATTAGCGCCGCCGCCTTTCTCGTCCATAGCCTCGAAGATCTTACGCCCGAAGAACCGAGTCGGATCCATGATAAAGCTCAAGCCGAAGCCCTCCCTTCGCGGGAGAGACGGGCCGCGGAGGCGGCTTCGATCTCTTCGGGACGGAGGAGGCGGGAGGGGGGACGGAATTCCACGTTTTCCGGGACGCCCGCGCGTTCTTCCACCGTGACGGTGCGAAGGCCGCGGAGACGCTCGATGAGTCCGGCCACGAGATAGTCCGGGGCCGATGCGCCCGCGGTGAGGCCGAGCGCGTCCACGCCGTCGAGCCAGGCGGGATCGAAGAGGTCGGGCCGGTCGAGCAGGACGCTGCGCACGCCCGCGGCTTCGCCGATTTCGCGAAGACGGTTCGAGTTGGAACTGTTGGCCGCGCCCATGACGACGATCAGGTCGACCTCGCCCGCGAGATCGCGGACGGCGCGCTGGCGGTTCTGGGTGGCGTAGCAGATGTCGCGCGTGCCCGGCCCGACGATGGCGGGGAAGCGGGCTTCGAGCGCGTCGATCACGTCGCGCGTGTCGTC
>CAYNUN010000016.1:0-1090 GCA_964400345.1 uncultured Methylobacteriaceae bacterium | reverse complement strand
GAGCGCGGCCACGTCTTCGACGGTCGCCACGACATGCAGCGGACCGTCGATCTGGCCGACGGTTCCCTTCACTTCGGGATGTTCGGCATGGCCGATGAGGACCACGTCGAAGCCCTTCTCGGCGTAGCGGCGGCCCTCGTTGTGGACCTTCAGCACCAGCGGGCAGGCGGCGTTGACGACGTCCAAGCCCCGGCGCGCGGCTTCGATCTCCACGGACCGCGGCACGCCGTGGGCGGAGAGGACGGTGAGCGCGCCGTCGGGGATCTCGTCCGTATCGGCGACGAAGACCGCCCCTTTGGCGCGGAGATCGTCGACGACCTGCCGGTTGTGCACGATCTCGTGGCGTACAAAGACGGGCGCGCCATGGATCTCGAGCGCCCGCTCCACGATCTCCACCGCGCGGATCACGCCCGCGCAGAAGCTGCGCGGGTTGGCCAGGACGATCCGAAGCGGTGCGGCGGTCATGGCGGCGGGCTCCTCTTCCGGTTCAGGCGGCGCTGCGCAGGCCGAGATCGGCCCAGATCGACGACAGCGCGCCGACGAGCCGATCGACGTCCGCATCGGTATGGACGGGCGAGGGGGTGACGCGAAGCCGTTCCGCGCCGCGCGGCACGGTCGGATAGTTGATCGGCTGAACATAGATGCCGAAACGGTCGAGCAGCTCGTCGCCGATGCGCTTGCAGAGCACCGCGTCCCCGACCATCACGGGCACGATATGGCTCGGATTGGCGAGATGCGGGATGCCCGCCGCGTCGAGACGCTCGCGCACCTGCCGGACGCGGGCCTGATGCCCTTCGCGTTCCACCGAACTCGTCTTCAGATGGCGGATGCTCGCCGCCGCGCCCGCCGCCAGCGCGGGCGGAAGCGAGGTGGTGAAGATGAAGCCGGAGGCGAAGCTGCGCACGAAGTCGCAGAGCGCGGCCGAGGCGGTGATGTAGCCGCCCATCACGCCGAAGGCCTTGCCGAGGGTTCCCTCGATCACGTCGATGCGGTCGCGGACGCCGTCGCGCTCGGAGACGCCGCCGCCGCGCGCGCCGTAAAGGCCCACGGCATGCACTTCGTCGAGATAGGTGAGCGCGCCGTATTTCTC
>CAYNUN010000015.1:389-14568 GCA_964400345.1 uncultured Methylobacteriaceae bacterium | reverse complement strand
AGAAGATCGCCGACCCCGAGGACATGGCGCCGACCGCGGGCGTCGCCTTCACCATCAACCATATCGCGGCCGTGGTGATCCCGATCATCTTCGGCCTCATCTGGCTGTGGAGCCCCGCGCTCGTCTTCCTGATCGGCGCAGGCATCGCGACGGGCTCCCTCGCCTTGGCCTTCCTCGTTCCTCACGCGCCGGACCACGGGCGGGAGACGGTGCTGTCGGGGCGGTAGTCGGCCGTTTCAGGCCCCGCCATGCGCGCGCATGCATGCGTGTGCCCGTCTCGTCTTCACCGTCGAAAGGAAGCCGTGGATGCCCGCATCCGCGGGCATGACGGCTAGGGAGGCGGGCGGGAAAAAGCGGGGTGAACCCGCCGACCGGCTACCGGCTACCGGCTGCTGCGGCGCCTTCCCTCAGGCGTTCACGCCGAGCTTCTTCTGCAGGCTCGACGAAGAGGTCGTGTATTGGAAGAGCAGCTTCTTCTCCGGATAGACGTAGCGGTGCACCTTCTGCGCCGCCAATGCGCCCTCGTGGAAACCGGACAGGATCAGCTTCAGCTTGCCGGGATAGGTGTTGATGTCGCCGACGGCGAAGATGCCGGGCGTCGACGTCTCGAATTTCTCGGTGTCGACCGGGATCAGATTTTCGGCGAGGTTCAGGCCCCACTCCGCGATCGGGCCGAGCTTCATGGTCAGGCCGAAAAACGGCAGCATCCGATCGCAGGCGACCGTGAAGGTCGAATTGTCGTTCGCCCGGCAGACGGCGGCCGACAAGCGCCCGCCCTCCCCTTCGAGGCCCGTGACCTGACCGAGAACGAGATCCATCTTCCCGGCGGCCACCAGAGCGCGCATCTGTTCGACGCTGTGGGGCGCGGCGCGGAATTCGTCGCGCCGGTGCATCAACGTGACCCGCTTCGCGATCGGCTGGAGGTTCAGCGTCCAATCGAGCGCGGAGTCGCCGCCGCCCACGATCAGGATCGAGGCGTCCCGGAAGTCCTCCATACGGCGGACGGCATAAAAGACGCTCGTTCCCTCATAATCTTCGATCGTGGGGACGGGAGGACGCTTCGGCTGGAAAGACCCGCCGCCCGCCGCGATCAGCACCGTCTTCGTCATGAAGACCTTGCCCGCGTCTGTCGCCACCTTGAACAGCGGGGCATCCGGCGTACCGAGCGTTTCGACGCTTTCGACCATTTCGCCGAGATGGAAGGTCGGGTGGAAAGGCTCGATCTGCTTCATCAGATTGTCGACGAGGCCCTGCCCCGTGACGACCGGAAAGCCGGGAATGTCGTAGATCGGCTTCTCAGGATAGAGCTCCGCGCACTGCCCGCCGACTTTCGGAAGGATGTCGATGAGATGGCAGCGGATGTCGAGAAGACCCAATTCGAAGACGGCGAACAAACCCACGGGTCCCGCGCCGATGATCAGCGCGTCGGTCGTGACGGTCTCCGTTCCGTCCACGGGCTTGGCGGTCTCGAACATCTTCTTCTCCTTGGCGACGCCAACCCCCTACCCTCGAAAGCGCGCGGGACGCAAGGCCCGGTCGAGGCCGGACCATGTCGCTCGGGACGTCGAGCGATCAGGCCTGGCGTTCGGGCGTCGAGACGACGAGGCCGTCGAGTTCCGCCTTGACGCGGATCTGGCAGGACAGGCGGGAATTGGGCCTGACGTCGAAAGCGAAATCGAGCATGTCCTCTTCCATGCTCGACGGCGTGCCCGACGCCTCGCGCCAAGCGTCATCGACATAAACGTGGCAGGTCGCGCAAGCGCAGGCGCCGCCGCATTCCGCATCGATGCCGGGGATGCCGTGCCGAACAGCTGTCTCCATCACGGTGGCGCCGACTTCACCCTCGACGGTGCGTGCGGTACCGTTATGGTCGATGAACGTGATCTTCGGCATTGACGACGTCTCCGGTGAAGGCCGCCCCGCGCGCGGGGCCCGCGACGTCATACGGCAGGACCGCGGGCTTGGCGAGAGGCGTCGGCATGCGGCCGAGAGGCGCGTCCTATAGGCGCGTTAACGACGTTTCCTAACTCTCTCATCGCCTCGGTTTCATTCGAGGATAGGTCGGACTAGAGTGGGTTGGTTAATGAAGTGGAACTTTTTGCGCGGTTCAGGTCGCCTCGGGGCGGATTGAACGCGCACCGAAACCGTAGCTTCATCAACGCATTCGGAGAAGAAGAGGCGTTCATGGCCACTCAGAAGAAGGCGACGGACCCGACGGAAGCGGCTCTCTCGGCTATCGAAGAGGCCCTCGCTCTGTCGATCAACGGCGTCCAGACCGGGTCGCCGGAGAGCCGTGATGCGCCGCCGAAACTCCTTGAACGCACCCTCGCCGACCGGAAATCCGAGAGCCGCCTTCGTCCGTCGACCCTTCCCTCCCGCCTGAAGGCCCAGGACGACGACACGGCCGGAACGAATGAGAATCCCACCGCCGATTTCGAAGCCGCGCATGAACCTGCGGGACGACCGGCCAATGATGACCGGCGGGAAATCGGTACGATTCTTCAGGCGCTTCAAGCGCGTCCTTCAAACCGTCCTTACATTTTCGCACTGATCGGATCCGTCGCCTGGGCGGCGGGGCTGACCGTCGTCGCGGGCGCAAGGTTGGATTGGAGCGGCGAGGCTCTGAACGCGGCTCTGGTTTCGGCGGAAGCGTTCTCCTTCATCTTCGCCGTGCTCGTTCCCGCGGTCGCGATGTTCATGGTCGCGTCCCTCGCGCGGCGCGCCGAGGAGATGAAGGTCGTGGCGCAGTCCATGACCCGGGTCGCCATCCGCCTTGCGGAACCGGAGGTCGGCGCGACCGACGCCGTCGTCGGCCTGTCGCAGGCGATCCGCCGCGAAGTCGCCGCCATGGGCGACGGCATCGAGCGCGCGGTCGCCCGTGCGAGCGAACTCGAAACGGTCGTTCATGCCGAGATCGCGACGCTCGAGCATGCCTACAATCAAAACGAGATCCGTCTGCGGACGCTCATCGACGAGCTCACCGCCCAGCGCGAGTCCATCGTGACGCATGCCGACCGCGTGCGGAATGCGATCACGGGCGCGCATGAGGGCCTGACGGGCGAACTCGAGGCTGCGGCCTCGCGCATCTCGACTTCGGTCAGCGAGGCGGGTCTGCGCGTCGCCCAGACGCTCGGGGAGAAGGCCGAAGAAATCTCCGGCACGCTCGGGCGCGCGGGCGAGCAGATGGTCGATCACGTCAGCCGCCGCGGCGGCGAGCTGATTCAGCGGCTCGTGACGACCAACGGCGACATCGCCGAACGCCTGACGATGACCGCTGCGCAGGTGACCGAAAGCCTCGACGGCAAGGCCCGCGAAATCACCGAGTCCCTCTCGATCACGGGAGCGAACGTCGCGACGGAGATTTCGGGCCGCGGCAACGAGGTCAAGGAGGCGCTCGAGCGGACGAGCCGCCTGATCGAGACCAATCTCAACGAAGGCGCGGAACGCCTCGCCACCACGATCGTCGAAACGAGCCGGACGGTGTCGGACACGATCGTCAACCGCACCAACGACCTCAACGACGCGCTCCGGGCGACGGGCGAATCCGTCGCCCAATCGATCGATGCGCAGGGGCGCGCAGTGGTCGAACGCCTCGGCGGCGTCGGCGACGAGATCGGCACTCGGATCGAAGCCGGCGGCGACCGTATCGCCGACCGGATCACCGGCACCACGGCACGCATCGAAGACATCATCGCCGTGCGCGGCTCACGGCTGGCCGAAGAACTCGAAGCCACCACCGATCGCGTCGCCGCGACGCTGGAGGCGCAGGTCGCGGGCGCCCGCGAGGTGCTCGACCAGGGCGTCCGGAACGCCTCCGGTCTGTTCGAGGAAAAGGCGGTCGCAGCCTCCGCGCTGCTCGTGCAGCGGACCGAGGCCGTCACCGGCGATCTCACTCTCGCCACCCAGGCGGCGATTCAGGCCATGGCCGAGGAGAGCACGCGCGTCTCCGAACGCGTCGCCTCTTTCGAATCGTCGCTCGTCGACCGTACGGGCACGTTGATCACGATGCTCGAATCCGGTTCGTCCGGGCTCGCCGCTCAACTTTCGAAGATCGAAAGCGACGTTCTCCTCCGCGGCGAGAAGATCGCCGCGAGCTTCGAGCAGGTCTCCACCGGCTTCGCCGAGCGCATCGACGTCCGCTTCGCGGAAATGGAAAACCTCTTCGTCACCCGCGGCGAAGCCATCGAAGTCGGCATCGCGAAGCGGACGGCCGAAGCCGGGGCGTTCATCGACGGCCACCTCGCCGCCTTCGAAGACCGCAGCGCGAAGAGCACTCTCGAAATCGGCAACCGCATCGAAGGCATCTTCACGAAGGTCGACGAAGGTCTGGCCGCACGCTCGAGGGCGCTCACGGAAGCCATCGCGGGCTCCGCCTTGGAAGCAGCGAAATCGCTCGGCGAAAGCGCCGAAAGCGTGCGCAGCGCGCTGGACGACCGCGCCGCGGCTTTCGAACAGACCGTGGTCAACCGTTCGGCCGAACTCGTTCAGCATCTCAACGGCGAGGCGATCAACCTCACCGCGGCGATCACGGACCGCACGGCCGAACTCGCCACGACGCTGGAAAAGGGCGTCTCGCGCTTGGAAAACGACGTCGTGGGCCGTCTCACGGAACTCGTCGATCGCGTCGACACCCGCAGCGCGGCGCTCGTCGATACGCTCGCGGACCGTTCGGACGCGATTTCGAGCACTCTGGGCGCACGCGTCGAGGAACTCGGCATCCTGTTCGACGGACGCGGCGCGGCGCTGGTGGACCAGATCCGTTATCAGAGCGAACTCGTCGGGTCCTCGCTCGCCACGGCGGGCGAAACGGTCACCCGCGAGATCGCGGGCGTCGGCGAAGCCGTGCTCCGCACGCTCGAAGGCCGCAGCGTGTCGATCACGGGCGTGCTGCGCGAGCGGGGTCGCGAACTCGTCCAGACGGTCGATCAGGCTGCGGCGGAACTGCGCGGCACGATCGAAGACCGTGGCGCTCAGACCGCCGAACAGTTCGCCGCGCTGGCCGCCAACCTCCGCGAACAGGCGGATCCGCTGCTCGCCAAGGTCGAGGTGCTCAGCCGTTCTCTCGGCACGGTGGTCGCGTCCGCCGACGACAGCCTCGAACGGCTGGACGCGGTTCTGGACGGTCGCGTCCGTTCGCTCGAAAACACGCTCGAACTCGTCAACCGCGACACGATGGCCGCGAGCGAAAGACTGGCTGCGCAGGCGGAATCGCTGCGCATCTCCAGCGGCGCCGCGCTGCGTGAAGCGAGCGCCATCGCGGAACGCTTCGATGCGAACATCAGCGGGCTCGCCGCGGTCGCCGACGAACAACTCCGCAACGTGTCGGCCGTCACGAGCGAGCAGGTGCGCGTGCTGACCGAGACGACCGGGATGATTTCCGAGCGTTTCGAAGCGCATGTCGCCGAGCTTTCGAACGCCTCGGACGAGAAGCTGCGTCGCCTGAACGCGATCGCGGGCGAGCAGTTGCGCGCCCTCAACGCGACCGCGGAAGCGATCGGCCGTTTGGACAGCCGCATTCAGGACAGCGCGGCGGAACGCGACCGCGCGCTCGGCCGGCTCATGGAAGAGATCGGCCGTCGCGGCGAGGAATTCGACGCGTTGTCGCGCGTCCACACCGCGATGGTCACCGAGTCGCTCGGCGATGCCGAGACGCGCGCCCGGGAGATCGGCACGCTTCTGAGCGAGGCCGCGGGCACGACGGCGAGCGTTCTTGATCGGCAGCTGGAGGCCTTCCGCACCGCCGTCCTGCGTGAGCGCGAACGGATCGGTTCCACGATCCGCGAGAGCTACGAGCAGGAGCTGGCGCGGATGAACGACGCCCTGACCACGTCGAGCGAGCGGTTCCGCACGACGGCCGAAGAGCTGCGCGACACGACGACGGGCGTAGCCCGGGAACTGGAGGAGACCCGCGCGGAGCTTCGCCGGACCCTGGTCGACCTTCCGCGGGACTCGCAGCAGGCCGCCGCGGCGGTCCGAAGCCTGATCGACGACCAGCTGAAGGCCCTCGAAGAAATCAATTCCATCTCCGGGTCCGGCACCCCGCCCGTGACCACCGCAAGGACCGCAGCACCGCGGCCCGTTCCGCGCGCCCCTGCTCCGACCCCGGCTCCCGCTCCTGCTCCCGCCCCTGCACCTGTCCAGCGCCAGGAGCCCGTCCGTCCTGCGGCGCCGACGCCCGAACCTGCGCCGATCATGCCGACCGCGCCCGAGCCGTCGCGCGTGGACGAGCGGCCTCTGCGCCCCATCCTCGAGAGCTTCGCGCCGCGCCGCACGAACGGGCGTACCGAGGCGCAGGCCGCCGAGACGCGGGCCGAAACCGAAGCGCTGGGCGGTTGGCTGACCGACCTCCTCGCGCGCGCCTCGGAGGAGGACGCAGCGCCGGCCGAGATCGAGCCGCCGGCGACGATGGAACTGATCACGCGTCTGACCGCGGATGCGCCGCGTTTCGTGCGCCACGAGCCTCTGGTCGCGTTCTGGGACCGCTGGAACCGCGGCGACCGTCGTCCGGGACTGCGGGCGACCTTCACGCCGGAAGGCGAAAGCAAAGCCGACGAGTTCATGCAGCGCTATCGCCGGGATGCCGGGTTCCGCGAGATCGTGGACGCCTATATCGGGAAGTTCGACGATCTTCTCCGCGAGATCGGCTTGAACGAGCGGGGCGCGAGCCTCACCCGCACGATCATGAGCTCGAACGAAGGCAAGGTTTACGCGCTTCTCGCCTATGCGGGCGGCCGGATCGGCTGATCCTCGCGGCCTTCGCCCAAGACGTGAAAAAGCCCCGGTCGATGCCGGGGCTTTTTTGTGTGCGGCGCAGGAGGATCAGCGGGCTGCGATGCCTGCGGCCCAGCGCGTGATCTGAGGCATCAGAAGGTCGGCGGCGCGCTCCAATCCGGCGGCCGCTTCGGACGCCGTGACCTCTCCGACCGGGCTTGAGGCGGTGAAGCTGCGCGCGGCGAGGATGCGACCCGTCTGCGCGTCGACGATGCGCGCCGAAACGGAGATCTTCGCGACGGTCTCCGCGGTCCGTTCGATCTCGAAGGCCCGCAGGTCCATGCCGAGCACGAGGTCGCCGTTGAGTCCGGATCCGGCGCGGCCGACGGCCTTGCCGCCGCTTTCGAACGCCGCGACGAGACGGGACTGCATCAATCGGGGGATACGATCGGACCAGCGCCCGCCGCCCAGCATGGAGTAACGACCGCCCGTCATCACGAGAAGCCCGTCGCCGTCGAGCGGCTGAACGGCGGCGGGCTCGCCGACGAGCAATTGGCGCTTGAGCGGCTGCAGGGCGCGCGACGGCGCCTCGCGTCCGAACGCGTAATTGTCCGGGGCGGGAGCGGCGACGCATCCGGCCAGCAGAGCGACCGCCGCCAATGCGGAGGCGCTGCGCGCGATCAGGGACGTCCTCAAGCCTCGGCTCCGATCCAGTAGACTGCGCCGGCGACTCCCGACGTCACCGCGCATTGTATTGGGGCAGGCCCGGCTTGCTACCGAAAAGAAGCTGTTGGGGATTGCGTTCGAATTCGCGCAGAACCCTGTTCAATTCGTTCAACGCCCTCCGCCCTTCGACGGTCAGGCTCTCGATCTCTCTGACGCCCGCCCCGGTCGCCCGGCCGATGCCGGAGGTCAATTCGGCGGTGCGCTTGTCGAGATTGTCGGCGAGCTTCCGGAACGCCTGCGCCGTCTCCGCGAATTCGGAGATCATTTTCTGCGTTTCCGGCGATCCCGTGAGTTTTTCGACATTGGCGAGGGCCGCATCGAGCCTGTCCGCCGCGCCGGTCAGCTTCGCCGTCAGGTCGCCCGCATTCCGGATCGCGACCGCTACGGCGTCGGCATTCGACGCCAGCACGGTCGAGAAGGCCTCGATGTTGCGCACCGTATTGTTGATCGCCCCCTGATTGACGGTGACGAGGGCATCGATCTTGTCGAGCACTTCGTCGGCCTTGCGCGAGATGGTCTGAGCGCTTTCCAGAAGGTTCTGGAATTCCGAGCGCTCGGCGATGATGGTCGGCAGCTCGCCCTTGGGCGGGGTCGGCAGCGGTTTGGATTGCGTCCCGCCGCCCTCCAAGGCCACCGCGGCCGTTCCCGTGAGCCCTTGGAACTCCAGCCGCGCGCGGGTGTCCGCCCCGATCGGCGTTTCGGGCTCCACCTCGATCCGCGCGAAGACGCGGCGCGGATCGCTCCGGTCGATGTTGAGCTGGACGACTTCGCCGACCCGCAAACCGTTGAACAGGACGGCCGAGCCTTGGCTGAGGCCCGAAACCGAACCCGTGAAGATCACGCGATAGGGCACGTAGCGCGAGCGCGCGTCATGGCCCGAGAACCACCAGACGAAACCGAGGGCGCCCGCCAGAACCAGCAGCGTGAACAGTCCGACGACGGCATAGTTGGCACGGGTTTCCATCGCCTCATCCATCCTTCACGTTCATGGTCTCGGCCCGCACGCCGTGAAAATAGGAGCGCAGCCAAGGATCGTCCGAAGCCAGCATGGCGCGGAGGTCGCCCTGAGCGATCACCTTGCCCCCTCCCAACGCGGCGATGCGGTCGCAGGCCGTATAGAGGCTTCCGAGATCGTGCGTGACCATGAAGACGGTCAGCCCCATCGTCTTCTGCAACGTCATGATCAATTCGTCGAACTCCCCCGCCCCGATCGGGTCGAGGCCGGAGGTCGGCTCGTCGAGGAAGACGATCTCGGGATCGAGCGCGAGCGCCCGGGCGAGGGCCACGCGCTTGACCATGCCGCCCGAGAGTTCCGACGGCATCTTCGAACCCACGTCGGGCTTCAGCCCGACCATTTCGAGCTTCAAGGCCGCCAGTTCGTCCATCAGTCCCTGCGACAGGTCCAGATATTCGCGCATCGGCACCTGCACGTTGCGCCGCACGTCGAGCGACGAGAACAGCGCACCCTGCTGGAACAGCACGCCCCATCGCCGTTCGAGCGTCCGATGCCCGCCGGGAGGAATCTCGTCGAGATCCTCGCCGAAGACCTCGATACGGCCCGAACGCTTCTTCACGAGGCCGAGGATCGTCCGCATCAGCACGGATTTTCCGGTACCCGAAGCGCCCACGAAACCGAGGATCTCGCCGCGCATCACGTCGAGATCGAGCCCGTCCATGATGATCCGCTCGCCGAAACCCACCACGAGATCGCGGACGCGGATGATCGGCTCCTCCGCCGCTGCGCTTCGAAGTGTTTCGGAGTTGCCGTTCGCCATGGTCAGTACTTGATCGCCGCGAAGAACATCGCGAACAAACCGTCGACGACGATCACCATGAAGATCGCCTTGACGACGGAAGAGGTGACCTGCCGCCCGAGCGACTCCGCCGAGCCCTTCACGGCCAGTCCCTCGATGGTCGCGATGATGCCGATGACGAGGGCCATGACGGGCGCCTTGATGAGACCGACGAGCAGCGTGTTGTAGCCGATCGCCCCGCGCAACCGCTCGAGAAAGACGTCGGGGCTGATCCCGCCATAGACGAGTGCCGTGACGCCGCCGCCCAAAAGCGCCGCGATGTCGGCGACGAAGGTCACGAGCGGAAGGCCGATGACGAGCGCCGCGAGCCGCGGCACGACGAGAACCTCGATGGGATCGAGCCCCATCACGCGCAGGGCGTCGATCTCCTCCCGCATCTTCATCGAGCCGATCTCCGCCGTGAAGGCGGAACCCGACCGGCCCGCGACCATGATGGAGGCGAGCAGAACACCCAACTCCCGCAGAACCAGAATGCCGATCAGATCCACGACGAAGAGCGCCGCGCCGAACTGATTGAGCTGAAAAATGCCCTGCTGCGCCACGATCGCGCCGACCAGGAAGGAGATCAACGCCACGATCGGGACGCCGCGGAACGCCACATGCTCCAGATGGTGCACGATCGATGCATGGCGGACGGCCCCGGGGCGCAGCGCGAGTCGGCCGAGCGCGCTGACCACTTCGCCGAGAAAGGCGACCCCGCTCGTGAGATCGCGGCCCGCGGAAACCACCGTCCTGCCGGTGTCTTCCAGCACGTCCACGACCGCGAAGCCGTGCGGTCGAACATCCGTGGAGAACTCGCGATACGCGATCTCGGCGAGAAGAATCGAATGGTTCCGCGAGGCGCCCGCCACGGTCTGCGGCACCCCCGCACCGTCGAGGCTCGCCCGAACCCGATTGACGAGCCAAGCGCCCGTCGTGTCGAGCCGATCGAGATCCGTCAGGTCGAAGACGACGCGGCGTGCGCCCGACGCCTGTTCGACGAGATCGGCCGCGGCCTTCTCGACCGAGGATCCGGCGGCCGACACCCAATCGCCCCGCAGCCGGAGGCGAACGGCCTCCGCACCGATTTCGACGGAACTTCCGGGCGCTTGCGTCATATCCGTTGGTACCGCGGTTGAGACGCCGTCACTGCGGTCATATCGTGCGAATCGGGCTGAAGTCGAGGCGGGAGAACATGCAGCGTCGTCTGGGCATATCCGTCGAAACTTGGCCGATCGCGGGCAGCTTCACCATCGCGCGCGGATCGCGCACGGAGGCGCGCGTCGTCGTCGTCCTGATCGAGGAGGAGGGTGTACGCGGGCGCGGCGAATGCGTTCCCTATGCGCGCTACGGCGAGACCGCGGAAACGGTCTGCCGCGAGATCGAAAGCGCGCGCGCCTTGATCACGTCCGGCTGCGACCGTGAAGCGCTGCGCTCCGCCATGCCCCCCGGGGCCGCGCGCAACGCCGTCGACTGCGCCTTGTGGGATCTCGAGGCCAAGCGCGCGGGCGTTCCCGTGCATGTGCTCGCGGGCCTCGCCCGGATCGCGCCCGTCACCACGGCATATACGATCAGCCTCGGCGAACCCGCCGCCATGGCCGCCGCAGCGACGGCCGCCGCCGACCGTCCGATCCTGAAGATCAAGCTGGGCGGCGGCGCGGATGATCCAGACCGTCTCGCGGCGGTCCGCAAGGCCGCGCCGGATGCCACCTTGATCGTCGACGCCAACGAGGGATGGCGTCCCGCCGATCTCGCCATGCATCTGGCCGCCTGCGTCGAAGCGGGCGTGGACCTCGTCGAACAGCCCCTGCCCGCCTCCGACGATGCGGCTCTTGCCGATTTCCGTCATCCGCTGCCGATCTGCGCGGATGAAAGCGCGCATGTCGGCGGCGATCTCGCGGCCCTCCTCGGGCGCTACGACGCCGTCAACATCAAGCTCGACAAGACGGGCGGGTTGACGGAGGCGCTCGCCGCGGTGGCCGAAGCCGAGCGGCTGGGCCTCGCGGTCATGGTCGGCTGCATGGTCGGGACGTCCCTGTCGATGGCGCCCGCGATGCTGCTGACGCCGAAGGCGCGCTTCGTCGATCTCGACGGGCCTCTCCTTCTCGCGGAGGACAGACCCGAAGGGCTGCGTTACGAGGACAGCGTGGTGTTCCCGCCCTCTCCGGCCCTCTGGGGCTGAGCGAAACGCTTCGCGACGAGAACCAGCACGAGCCCCGCCGCGGCGAGCGGCGCCATCAGCGCGAAGGTGCCGGTTCCCAGTTCGTCGACGAAACGCCCCGAAAGCGCCGTCGCAGCGGCGCTCGCGGCGGCCGTCGACGCCGCCACGAGCCCTTGCGCCCGCGCCCTCTCGCTCTCCGGAACGAGCGTCCGGGCCGCGGCGACCGAGCCGACCAGCGTCGCGCCGAAACTCAACGCATGCAGCGTCTGCAGGAGGGCCGTGACGGCGACGCCCGGCCCGGTCGCGGTCAGGAACCAGCGCAGGATCGCCGCCGTCGCGCCGATCACCAGCAGCCCGAATACGGGCGCGCCGGGTCCCGTGCGCCCGAAGCGCAGCAGGAAGAGGATCTCCGTCACGACGCCGACGCCCAAGAGAACGGCGATGGTGAAACCGTCCATCCCCCCGCGCGTCCACAAAATGGGCGCGAATCCGTGGACGACCGCATGGCTCGCCTGAATGCAGGCGATCCCCGCCGCCGCGAACAGGAACGCCCTCGGAAGCGGCGCTCTGGCGGTTTCCGCCGCACGGCGGCGGCGCGTCTCGGAAGAGGCCGCGAGCCCGGGCGAAGAGAAGGCGATGATCGCGCCGAGCGCGGCGACGGCGGCGATCAGCGCCGGGACGATGCCCGTACCCGCGAGATCGACGATCTTGCCCGCGCCGACCATGGCGACGAGAAACCCGATCGAGCCCCAGATCCGGACGCGGCCGTAGAGCCGTTCCGTACCGTCGGCGGCGTCGAGCGCCACCGTATCGACGAGAGGAACCAGCGCGGCCATCAGAAGCGCCGTGAAGGCCGTCACGGTGAGAATCACGGGCAAGGAATCGTAGCCGAGCAGCACGGGCCAGAGCAGCGCGTTCGCCGCGCCGAGCATGCCCAGCAAACGCAACGCGCCGATGCGGCGATCCGCCAGCCCCGCCACGGCATAGGCCGAGGCCGCACGCACGAGGATGGGCAGCGCGAGCACGAGCCCCACGATGTCCGCAGACAAGCCTCGCGAGGACAGCCAAAGCGGAAAGAAGGGTGCATGAACGCCGAGAATCGCGAACTGCACCGCGTAGAGCAGCGACAGCCGCAAAGCGACGCCGTCTTGAGGCTTCATGTTTCCGTCGCTCCCGATCGCTCGGCACGACAGGTAAGGGAAATTTGATACTTTTTCGCTGATGATCGACCCGTGTCGAAAATTACTCGCGCGATTTTCGATTCGTCAGGATCATCGGTCATGTCGCAGAGTCTCCTCTCCTCCGCCTATTCGGAAGACGACTTCCAGGCTTTGGAAGCGACCCTCCTCGCCTCCGAGCGCGGACGCTGGTTCCTTCTCGAACATGCGCGGCGACGCTCCCGATTGGAAACGCGGAGCCTTCTCACCTCTATCGAAAGGCTCGAGCGATTCGTGGACGATCGCTCGAGCGCCGGCGACGCCGTCTCGCGGGAACTCGAAGGCATCACGGCGGCCTTGATGCAGATGACGCAGGAGATCGTCGGCCGCCCCGACCCCGCCGACCGGAAGGATCCCTTCGGCAGAATCGTGTTCGAAGCCGAAAAGGCGGGCGACCTGATCGCGGGCGCGGGCTCCCGGATCGACGAAATCGCCGATGCGCTGGAGCGCCACGGCGTCGTGCGCGAAGTCGCAGACGCCCTGCGCGCCCAGTCCGAAGTCGTCCGCGAGGCGATGACCGTGCACATCGCCAATGCGCGTCGGGTGAAGGCGCTCGCCGAAATCCTGATCTATGCCCGCCGCCGACTCGCGGCGCTTGCCGGGGACGGTGCGCAGAACGAAGCGGGCTGACGGGTTTCCGCTTGCAGGATCGGGCGGGATCGGCGCAACCTCGCCCGCCGAACGACGAAAGAAGCGGAAACATCTCATGGATCTCGGAATCTCCGGCCGCAAGGCCATCGTCTGCGCATCGAGCCGCGGCCTGGGCAAGGCCTGCGCCATGGCCCTCGCCGAAGCGGGCTGCACCGTCGTGATCAACGGGCGCGACGCCGCGACCCTCGGCGCGACCGCCGACGAAATCCGGAAGGCGACGGGCGCGAACGTCATCGTCGTCGTGGCCGACGTGTCGACCAAGGCCGGGCAGGAAGCGCTCCTCGCCGCATGTCCCGATCCGGACATTCTCGTCAACAACAACGGCGGCCCGCCGCCGAAGGATTTCCGGCTCATCGATCGCCCGGCGATGCTCGAAGGCGTCGCGCAGAACATGGTGACGCCGCTCGAACTCGTTCAGGCCGTCATCGACGGCATGATGGAACGCGGCTGGGGCCGCATCATCAACATCACTTCGGCTTCGGTGAAGACGCCGCTGGTCGGGCTCGACCTGTCCTCGGGCGCGCGCGCGGGCCTCACGGCCTTCCTCGCAGGCGTGGCGCGCGACGTCGCCCATCGCGGCGTGACGATCAATTTCATGCTGCCCGGCATGTTCGACACCGACCGCCTGCGCGGCAGCATCAAGCGCATGGCCGAGTTGAAGAACACGGACGTGGAGGCGATGCGCGCCGACCGTCTGGCGAGCGTGCCCGCGAAGCGCTTCGGCACCGCCGAGGAGTTCGGCAAGGTCTGCGCCTTCCTCGCGAGCGAACACGCGGGCTACATCACGGGCCAGAACATCCTGCTCGACGGCGGCACCTTCCGCTCGGCCTTCTGAGCAGAGATATCCGCAAAGAAGCGCGGCGGCGACTCGGGCCCCGCGGAGGACGGCTCACACCAGGGCCGCGGCGTCGAGGGGCGAG
>CAYNUN010000015.1:0-379 GCA_964400345.1 uncultured Methylobacteriaceae bacterium | reverse complement strand
CGCTCGGCATTCTGAGCCGAAACACACGCAAAGAAGCGCGGCGGCTCCATGGAGCCGCCGTTCGCGTTCTCAGCCCTTGGCGACGGCGTCGAAGGCCTTGAGGCGCTGGAGCATCGCTTCCATCTCGGCGAGCGGCACCATGTTCGGGCCGTCCGAGAAGGCTTCCGCCGGGCGGTCATGCGTTTCGATGAAGAGGCCCGCCACGCCCACCGCGATCGCGGCGCGGGACAGGACGGGCACGAATTCGCGCTGCCCGCCCGAGGAGGTTCCCTGCCCGCCCGGCTGCTGCACCGAATGGGTCGCGTCGAAGACCACCGGCGCGCCCGTCTGCTCGGCCATGATCGGCAGGCCGCGTAAATCGGTGACGAGCGTGTTGTAG
>CAYNUN010000014.1:0-14600 GCA_964400345.1 uncultured Methylobacteriaceae bacterium | reverse complement strand
TCCGGGCGATGCCGTCCCGCCTCCGGTCGAGGGCGCTGTCGTCGGGAACGGGCGCGCTGTTCCGGCCGCTCTCTTGAGGCACGGGCTCCCCCGCCGCGGTCGCCCGTCTCCGATGCAGGATCCAGAACTCCGTCTCGCGCAGGATCTCGAAGTCTTTCGCCAGATCCTCGCGGTAGAGCGCCGTCAGCGGATCGCTGTTGATGCCGTGCTTGGCGACCATCACATGCTCCGCGCCGGAGAACAGCGCCTTCGCCGAGGGCGCATGCCGGGCGTCGATGTTCCTCTTCCAATGCAGCCAGGCGTAATCGCCCGCGGGCGGCCGCAGGCCGAGGCCCGCCGAGAAGGGGTTGGAGAAATCGAGCACCGTCACGCGCTCCGGCCGCGGCGCGACGGAGGCGAGCAGCCGTCCTCCGTCTTCGATGGTGGGCAGATAGATCGCCAGAAAATCCGGGTCTCCGCCCGAGCCGAGCCGCGCGACCCGCACCTCGCCGAAGCGCGGCAGCGGAACGGCGACCGTATTCTCCCCGAGCGCCGCATGCGCATGCAGGCCCGCGGCGAGCGTCCCCTGCATCACGGGCGGCAGGAGCATGCCGAGCAGCAGCAGAGGAGCGCCCTTCGCCGCCCGGTCGCGGACGGACGAGGACCGCAACAGCCCTTCGGTCGCCGCCGCCGCCGCCGCATGCAGGCTGAGCATGCCCCAAGGCTGGGCGTTCTGCTGCAGGATCCAGAATCCCGACGCGGCGCAGAAGGCGAAGAAGGCGAGGTCCGCGCGGTTCGGTCGGCGTCGGAGAGCGGGCGCGAGCACCAGCGCCGTCAGCACGAGATCCGGAACATGGCGCAGCAGCCCGAGCGTGATCCGGGTCAGGTTCGGCGTGCCGCTGACTTCGGCCGCCTGCGCGAGATCGGCCAGATGGCCCGCGGTTCCGCCCCAGACCGCTTCGATCGCGACGGAAGCGGCTACGACGATCGCGAGCGCGGGTAGCGCCCAACGCCGGCCTTGCGGCAGCAGACATTGGAAGCCGAGAAAGGCGAGGGCGAACACCCCGTAGGTCGCCTTCGTATAGACCATCATCACGGTCAGAAAGGCGCCGGCGACGGCGTCGGCGAGCGGGGCCGTCGGGCGACGCGGCGCGACATGCATCACCAGCAGCAGCGCATAAAGCGCCCATCCCGTCCTGTTGTAGAACATCGCATAGGACAGGGCCGTGATCTTCTCGCCCAGATTGATCGGCATGGCCGTCACGGCGAGCAGCAGCAGGGCGAAGGGCGTCGCGATCACGGGCGATAGCCGCGATCCGGCGACATGCAGCAGCGGCGGCAGCAGCAGCAGGAGCGACAGCGTCGTCGCGCCCGGCATCACCGCCCCGAAATCCCCGGCGAGTCCGAAGGCCGCCGCCGGCAGCAGGAAGGCGAGGGGGCCGAGCGCCGTATGGAAGTCCCGGTTCGGAATCCCGCCGGAGGCGATCCGCCACGCGCCGTCGAGAAAGATGAAGACGTCGTTCAGATAGGCCGTGACGACGGTCCGGCCCGGCAGCAGCGCCAAGCCCGCGAAGATGCAGGCCGCGAGCAGCGTCGCGGCGACGAAGACGAAGCCGCCGCGGCCGATCACGGGCCGGGGGGCGCTTGCGTCGTCTCGTTCGAGGGCCGCGTCGTCCGCCCGTAGATCAGCCAATATTCGCTCTCCGCCTTAAGGACGAACCGGCTTTCGATGAAGGGGCCGTAGATCATGCGCAGCACGTCCGTCGTCGTTGTGCGCCGTCCCGGCCGGGGCGGGCCGGATTTCGGGACCATCACGACCGCCGCATCCGCGAAGACGTTTTCGGGCGGCATGAAGTTGCGTGCCTCCGCTCCCGCGGCGGGCCGGAACACCGGGATCGCGGCCACGATCCCGCCTTTCGCCGGCGGCAGGCCGAGGCTCACCGAAAACGGGTCGGCCCGGTCGAGCGTGAGGATGCCGCCCGTCGGTCGGAGGGCCGCGAGGGCGCGCACGCCGTCGGCGATGCGGGCCGCTTCGGCGAGCGCCGTCTTGTGATCTCCGCCCGTCCGGAAATCCGCGATCAGAACGTTCTTCAGGGCGGCATCGTCGAAGCGGAACGTCTCGAGGATCGCGGGCGCGACGCGATGGATCAGGATCACGGTTCCGAAGTGGAAGGCGGGCGGCAAGAGCATGGCGAGCGCCAGCAGCGGCGCGCCGGAGACGATCATCGACGTCTCTCCGGCCCGCGCCGCGCGTCTGATCCGTTCCGCCGCCACCGTCGCCCCCGCATGCAGCGTCACGATGCCCCACACCTGGTCGGCCCGGTCGAACACGGCGAAGCCCCCGGCGGCGCAGAATCCGAAAAAGAGCGCCGTCCGCACGTTTCCCGCGCGGATCAGGCATGAACCCGCCGCGAGCAGGAACATGACGGCGTCCGCCGCTCCGGCGAGGCTGCCGAGGCCGTGTTCGAGAAGTTCGGTCGGCGTTCCTTGGAAGGGCGGGACGGCCCGCAGCGTCCGCAGCGCGTCGGCGGCGAGGCCCGGGGCGAAGCCGAACATGCCGCTCGCCGTTGCGATGACGAGTCCCGCAAGGGCGAGGCCGCCCAGGGCCTCCCGCCGCAGTCCGCGATCGGTCGCGAGAAACAGCAGGAAGAGGAGGGCGGCGAGGCCGAAACCGGGTTCCGTCAGGAGCAGCGCCGTGGTGATCGCCGCCGCCGAAACGGCGTCCGCGATCGGCGAGCGCCGGTCTTCGTCGCGGGGCGCCAGCGCCATGACGAAGAGCACGAACAGCCCCGCCCACCCGATCCGATGCTGCCAACCCGTCGCGCTCATCGCGGTGGCGACCTCCCCGGGATTGATCGGGGCGGCGAGCAGCGCGAGCGCGAAGATCCCGGCGGGAACCGAGAACAGCGGGGGCAGCCTCGCCGTCAGGATGCGTGCGAAGATCGGTGCGGCCGCAGCCGTCAGCAGCGCCGCCGCCGTCGGAAAGGCCGCCCCCGCATCGCCCCCGATCCGCATGCCCGAGGCCGTCAGCAGCGCGATGAGGGATCCGGGCATCATCGAGAAATCCCGATGCGGAACCTGTCCCTGCAGCACCCGATATCCGCCGTCGAGCAGGACGAGCAGATCCTCAGGCCTCTGCGCCAGCACCGTCCGGCCGGGACCGGCGAGCAGCAGCGCCATGATCGCGCCGGCCGCCATGATGATGAGGAGAGCCGCCCGGTCGGCCGAGAGCCGCCGCCGCGCCCGGCCTTTGCGTCCGGGCTTGTCCTCCGGCACGGTCTCGCGGGCGAGCGGAGCGGCGGTCATCGTCAGGCGGCGGCGGCGATCAGCGCGGCCGAGGCCGCGGCGATCGCCAGACTCGGTTTGTCCTTGAGCGCGAAGACGACGGGGTCGTCGTTCATCTTTCGCCGCTGCGCGAGCATCAGGATCCGCGCGATCCAATAGACCAGCGCCGGGCAGACCAGCCAAAGGATCTCCGGTCGTCGATAGAGTTCATGCACCGCCGGGCTGGAGATGTAGAGCGCGAAGATCGTGACCGCGTTGAACCCCGACGCCGCCGCCAGCGCCGCGACCATGCCGATGTCGCCCGTCCGATAATCCCGGTTGGCCGGGTCGGGCAGGCCGGCGTCCAGCCGGACGGTCAGTTCGACATGCCGCTTCAACAGAGCGAGCGAGAGGAAGAGCGACATGCAGAAGGCGAGCAGCCAGCTCGACACGCCGATCCCGATCGCGACCGCGCCGCCGAACACCCGGATCGTGTAGAGGCCCGCCAAGGTGATGACGTCGACGAGCATCTTGCGCTTCAAAAGGAAGGAATAGGCGGCCGTCAGCGCGAAATAGCCGAGGAGAACCGCGGTGAAGGCCCAGGAATGGGCGGAAGCCAGAGCGATCGCGGCCGAGAGAAGCAGCAGGATCGCCGGCGGCCCGTGCCGGATCGGAATCGTCCCCGAAGCGAAGCCCCGCCGCTTCTTGCGCGGATGCGTCCGGTCCTCCTGAAGGTCGACGAGATCGTTGAGGAGATAGACGCTCGACGCGCAGAGCGAAAACGCGACGAAGGCCAGAGCCGCCGCCCCGAGGCTTGCGGCGTCGAAACGGTGCGAGGTCAAAAGAGGCAGGAAAACCAACAGGTTCTTGGCATATTGATGAACCCGCAGCTGTTCCGCCCATGCTCTCGGACCCGGTCTTTCGAAAGGCTGCGCTTCGGCATCCGGTGCGAAGGCGAGGAGCCGGCGCAGGGTCCGGGCCGATGTCCGGACCGCGATCGCCTTGGCGGCATGCCGCCAGACGGGCAGATCCGCGGCATCGTTGCCCGCATAGTCGAAGCCCTTCTCCCCGAAGACGGAGACGAGCTTGGCGGCCTTGGCCTCGCCCGAGAGATTGACCGTCCCGTCGGAGGCGAACCAGCCGTCGAAAAGCCCCAGATGACGGGCCACCGCGCCGACGAGCCGTTCATGGGCGGCGGACGCGATATAGACGCGGCGACCCGCCCGCCGCGCCGCCCGGACGAGGTCCAGCACCGCTTCGTCATAGGGCAGACGGGACGGATCGACCGCGATCCTCGCCGACGCTTCCGCCTTGAGCGCGGCCTTGCCCCGCCTCAGGGCCGAGAGCAGGCCGAGGATCGCATGCGGCCTCGCCGCCGCCGCCGCGAACAGCGTTTCCACCAGCAGGTCGGATTTGACCAGGGTCCCGTCGAGATCCACCACGAGCGGGCGACGCTCGCCGGGAAGCCGCTGGGCTGCATCCTTGAACGTCCCTTCCAAGAGGTCCGCCTTTCGCTCCTGCGGCGCCCTTGAACGCCGGGCCGCGGAGATCGGCCGCGGCGCGCGTCGGGGGGGCGGGAGAGGAGATCTCCGCGGGACCAACGAACTGGCCTTGGGCGGGTTCCCCCGAAAGGAGATGCGGAAAGGGAACGCCTCAGGCGCGCGCGCCGCGCCGTCCCGCATAGGTCGCGGACTTGCCGTCCCGTCCGTCGCCGAGCAGTTCCTTGCGGAATTCCTCGCGGCGTTCATGGATCGTCGGCAGGATGTAGCCGAGCGGGACGCCCAGCCCCAGCAGCGCGGCCTCCGACAATTGCAGGCTGGCCTCGATCGTCTCCGGAACGGCGTCGGTCACGCCCAGCGCGTAGAGACGACGCGCATGGGCCGCATCGCGGGCCCGCGCCACGATATGCAGGTCCGGCCGGATCGATTTCGCGAGGCTGACGATGGTTTCGATCGCCGCATTCGTATGCACGGTGACGATCAGCAGCTGAATTTCATCGATGTTGCAGCGTTCGAGAAATTCACGATTGGTCGCGTCGCCGAAAAAGACCTCCTTGCCCTTGCGCCGCATACGCGCGACCTCGTTAGGGTCGCTGTCGACCACGAGATGCTCGATGCCGTGGCGGGCGAGCATGTCGCACATCAATTGACCGACGCGACCGTAGCCGACCACGAGAGCGCGCACGCCCTCCGGAGGGGCGGGGGCGATCGACGCTTCGGGCGGCAGCGCCGCGACCGCCGCATTGCGGGTGATGCGCCGGCCGAACCAGTCGAGCAGCGGCAGGATCGCCATCGAAAGCGCCGCCACCATGAGCATGAAGTCCCCGGTCGCAGTGGGAACGACGCCGCCCGCGACCGCCAGCGCCAGAACGACGAAGGCGAATTCGCCGCCCGTCCCGAGCAGCAGGCCGCTGCGGATCGCGGTCGGCCAGGGCGATCCGAAAGCCCGGGCGATCGGAATGAAGATCCCGGCCTTGATCGCGATCAGTCCGACCACCGAACCGAGCAGCAGCACCGGCGACTTGATCACTTCCCGGATGTCGATCTCCAGACCCACCGAGAAGAAGAAGAGGCCGAGCAACAGGCTCTTGAACGGCTCGATCACCGCTTCGATCGCCCGCCGATACTCCGTCTCCGCGAGCAGCAGTCCCGCCACGAAGGCGCCGAGCGCCATGGACAGGCCGAAGGCGGCGGTGACGACGCCCGTTCCGACGGCCACGAGAAGCGTGGCGGCGATGAAGAATTCCGAGCTTCCGTCCTTGGCCACCATGCCGAACAGAGGCCGCAGCACGAGCCGTCCGACCACCACGATCAAGCCGATGACGAAGGCGCCCTGCAGCAGCGCGAGGCCGAGCCCCGATGCGAGCGACATTTCGCTGCCCGCCGAAAGGATGCCGACGACGAAGAGGATCGGGACGACCGCCAGATCCTGGAAGAGCAGCACCGCGAAGCTCAATCGTCCCGTGGTCGACGCCAGCCGCTTCTGCTTGGCCAGAAGTTCGACCACGACCGCGGTCGAGGACAGCGCCAGACAGGATCCCAGAACGACCGCCGCGGCCGGCGTGTTGTCGAACAGGCTCGCAATTCCCGCGATCACGGCGATGGAGATCGCCATCTGGAGACCGCCGAGCCCGAAGACCAGCCGCCACATCGTGGTCAGGCGTTCGAGCGACAATTCGAGCGCGATCAGAAAGAGCAGGAACACGATGCCGAGTTCCGCCAAGGGCCTGATGCCCTGCGTCTCCGACAGGGTCAGCCACGACAATTGCGGCATCACCGGAATGAGGCTGCCGAGACCGTTCGGTCCGAGCAGCGCTCCGGCGAGCATGAAGGTGAAGATCGGGGTGATGTGGAGTCTTCGCGCAAACGGAGCGACCACCGCCGCCGTGCCCAGCAGCAGCAATGCATCCTTGTAAACGCCGACTTCGATCGCGCCCGCCATTTCACCTCGCAAGTTCTTCGCGAATCAGACTCGCCGCTTCGAAGGTCTCGTGCAACCTCCCAGACGTGCGCCTACGGCAAAACCTGCCGGAAAAATCTGCGGGAGTGTCGTTGCGGTGGCGAAAACGGTTGTCCCGCGTCGGCGAAACCCCTTGCACGGCGCAGGCGCGAGCATAAGTTCGCCGCCATGGACGTTCTGCGCATTCTCGACAGTCTTGCGATCGCCTCGGCCCTCGTCGCCGCCTGGTTCTGGTTCCGCGCGAGCGGGTCCCGTCTGCGGCGCGTCTCGCGCAAGGAAGAACTCGACGCGTCCGACATCAATCGGATGGTCGTCGCGGTGAACCGCTCGCAGCTGCTCAATGCGCGCGCCGCGGCGGCGACGGGCGTCTCCGCGCTTGCGGTCGCCCTGCGTTGGGCGACCGACCTTTTCGGCCGCTGACGCCGAGGGCGTCGCGGCGGCGGCGCTCAGCCCGCCTTGCGGCGACCTTCCAGCTCCGCCCGCCTCTGCGGCATCTTCACCACGACCTTGATCGCATCGTCGATGCGGTTGCGGGCGTAGTGCAGCGCCTTGGGCAGCTCCTCCATCATGAAGGTGTGCGTGTGGATCTTCGTGGCGTCGAAGCGCTTCTCGGCCATGAAGGCATGGGCGCGATGCGTCGCGCTCTTCCCCTCGCCCCGGATGCCGTAGATGTAGATGTTGTTGCGCACGAGATGCGCGACGTCGATCAGCGCGGGATCATGCGGGAAGGCCGCGAGGCAGATCTTGCCGCCGCGGTTGAGCATGCGCCCGGCCTCGTTGATCGCCTCCTGCGCGCCCGAGCATTCGAGCACGTAGTCGACGCCCTTGCCGCCCGTGATGCGCTTCACCGCCTCGACGGCGTCCTCGTTGCGGACGTTGATCACGTGATCGGCGCCGAGTTCCTTGCCGGTTTCCAGCCGGTTGTCGCGCGTGCCCGTGAGTATCACCGGATAGGCCCCGAGCGCCTTGGCGACCGCCACGCCGAGGAGCCCGATCGGCCCCGGACCCATCACCACGATGCCTTCGCCCGCGATCAGCCCGCCCAGTTCCGTCAGGCCGTACATCGAGGTGCCCGCGGTGACGACCAGCGTCGCCTCCTCGTCGGACATCTCGTCGGAGATCTTGATCAGCGTATTGATGTTGTTGACCGCATATTCGGCGAAGCCGCCGTCCGACGTGAACCCGTTCGCGCGGTGGCCCTTGTCCACGTCGCCGTAGTTCAGGCCGTAATTGTGGCAGGACGTGTACATGCCCATCCGGCAGCGCTTGCACTGCCCGCAGCCCGCATGGATCTCGACGGTCACGCGATCGCCGACGGCGAATTCGTCGACGCCCGGCCCGAGCGCCGCGACGGTGCCCATATATTCATGGCCCGGCGTGAAATTCTTGTTGAAGGGCTTGCCGCCCTGGATCATCGCGGGCGGGCCGCTCGAGATCACGTCGAGATCCGTCGCGCAGATCGCGATCGCGTCGATGCGGACCAGCACCTCGGCCTTTTTCGGCACGGGCACCGGCTTGTCGATCAGCTTCAGCTCGTCCGGATCGCCGAGCACCCAGGCCTTCATCATGTCGGGCACGGGATGGCTCGGGGCGGTCTTCACGCCGGGATGCGAATACATGGGGTGTTTCCTCTGTGGCTCTTCGCGGCCGTAAACCCTCTCCCCGCGTCGCGGGGAGAGGAGAAGGATCGCTCAGGCGGCGACCGCGAGCCGGACCGAATCCGGGATCGCGAGCGGAGCATTGGCGCTCTGCTTGAACTCCACCGTCGTGAACAGGAGATCGGTGTCCCCGATGTTCTCGACGCTGTGGAGCAGATACTCGCCCGCCGCATAGTTCATGTGACGCGTATCGCCGGGGAAATGCGTCACGTCCTTGATCGTGCCGTCCTCGAAATAGCCGCGCGCCTTGCCGTGGGTGTGGCAGGTCCAGAAATAGTCGAGCACATGGCGGTGGAACGAGCAGCGATAGCCCGGCTTCAGCAGCAGGTGCCACACGCGCACGCGGTCCGTCTCGGAAACGAGCACGCTGCCGACGACGCCGCTGAACTCGTTCGAGTCGATGTCCTGACGCAGATCTTCGGGCCAATGAGCCCGGCGGGGATCGTTCTGAGGCATGGTTCCGTCCTCCTGTCGTATTCCGGTGGAAACGCGTCCCGCCCCTTACGGGACGAGAATGGTGGAGCCGGTCGTCTTGCCGGCCTCGAGATCGCGATGCGCCTGCGCCGCTTCCGCGAGCTTGTATCGACGCCCGATATGGGCCTTCACCGCGCCGGATGCGAGCATGTCCATCACGCGCTTGGCGGAATGGGCGTAGTCGGCGGGCGCGGCGCAATAGGTCGCGAGCGTCGGGCGGGTGAAGTAAAGCGAGCCCTTCTTCTGCAGCAGCCCGGCCTCGACCGCGGGCGGCGGGCCGGAGGCCGCACCGAAGGACACGAAGAAGCCGCGCGGCGCGAGGCATTCGATCGTGGTCTCGAAAGTGGTCTTGCCGACGGAGTCGAAGGCGACGGGAACGCCCGTGCCGCCCGTGATCTCCTTGACGCGGGCCGCCACATCCTCCTTCGACCGGTCGATCACGGCGAAATAGCCCGCCTCGCGGGCGAGCGCGCATTTGTCCGCGCCGCTCGCCACGCCGATGAGCTTCACGCCCATGGCCTTCGCCCATTGTCCGGCGATCAGACCGACGCCGCCCGCCGCGGCGTACATCAGCGCGAAATCGCCCGGCTTCAGCGAGACGCAGCGTTCGAAGAGATATTCGACCGTCTGGCCCTTCAGCAGCACGGCGGCGGCGGTCTCTTCCGAGACGCCGTCCGGGATCTTCACGAGCCGCCCCGCGGCGACGTTGCGGCGGTCCGCATAAGCGCCCATTTCGCCGCCCTGATAGACGACGCGGTCGCCGACCTTGACGTTCGTCACGTCCGGGCCGACCGCTTCGACGACGCCCGCCGCCTCGTTGCCGCCCGTCGCGGGCGTCGGGATCGGATAGGCCCCGCCGCGCTGATAGACGTCGAGGAAATTGAGGCCCACGGCGGTCTGGCGCAGCTGCGCCTGTCCGGGACCGGGCGCGCCGATCTCGACCGTTTCGAGCACGAGCACCTCGGGGGCGCCTTGAGAATGGAAGCGGACGGCTTGGGCCTTCATGCGCGGAATGCTCCTGTCAGGGGACGACGGTCGGATTTTCGAGAGAATCGAGAACGCGCTTGCGCGACGCTTCCACATGGTCGCGGGCGATGGCGAGGGCCTGCCGCTTGTCGCGTTTCTGGATCGCGTCGATCAGCGCGACATGCTCGGCGCCGAATTGCGCGCGGCCCTGCGGCCCGCTCTGCGCGACGCTCGTATAGGTGAACCGGTCGAACTGCTCGATGACGTCGCGCGTCGCGCGCGCGAGCCGCGAATTGCCCGAGCCGTCGGCGATCGCGCCGTGAAAGGCGCGGTTGTATTCGATCCAGTCGGCGAGTTCGACGTCCGCGCCCGGCGCCGCGCGATAGGCGTCCAGTGAGCCGAGCGCATCGTCCGGAGCCGAATCGATCATCCGGCCGACGCATTCGCGTTCGAGCAGGAGCCGCATCTCGTAGAGTTCGCGCGCATCGGCCAGCGAGATCGGCTTCACCCGATAGCCCTTGCGGGGCAGAATTTCGATCAGGCTCTGCTCCTCGAGCTTCAGCAGCGCGTCCCTGATGGGCGATTTCGAGACTTCGAAACGCTCGCAGAGCTGCCGCTCCTGGATCTGCGATCCCGGACGCAGCGCGCAGGACAGGATGTCCGCACGCAGCAGGCGATAGATCGTCGTCCTCGCCAATTCAGGAGCTTCGTCCGACATCGTTTCCGTTCGAGCTTTCGATTTTCATCGGCTTCGGGACGGCATATCAGTCCCGGCCCATTCCGTTTCATTGATATCTCAGATGAGCGCCGCATGGTCAATCGGCTTGCGGATCCTCGATAAAGTGGATGACATGCGGCCGCGACGGCGAGGCCGGTTGACATCCGGCAAGACGTTTGTGGAATATCAGGGAATAAAACGACAACCACGCAACCGAGGAAACACCATGCTCAAGAAACTGCGTTTGGCCGCCCTTGCGGCCGTTGCCGTCGGCGCCGTCTCGCTGCCCGCTCAGGCCGAGGAGATCAAGCTCCGCATCGCGTCGGGTCACCCGGTGGTGAACACCTATGTGAACCTGATGAACACCTTCTTCGTGCCGGAAGTGACCAAGCGCGTCGCCGCCCGCACCAAGCACAAGGTCGAGTTCATCGAAGGCTACGGCGGCGCGATGGTGAAGGTGGCCGACACGCTCGAAGGCGTGCAGTCCGGCATCATCGACATCGGCGGCTACTGCTTCTGCTTCGAGCCTTCGAACCTGCCGCTGCATGCCTTCCAGATCATGCTGCCGTTCGGAACGATGAGCTCCGACGTTTCGGTGAAGCTTGCACGGCGGGTCTACGACCAGGTGCCGTTCATGTCCAAGGTCTTCGAGGACAAGTACAATCAGAAGCTCATCGCTCTGATCTCGGACAACGGCTACAACCTCAACACCACGTTCGAGTGGAACACCGTCGCCGACCTGAAGGGTCGCAAGATCGCCGGCGCGGGTCTGAACCTGAAGTGGCTCGAATATGCGGGCGCGGTCCCCGTCCAGTCCTCGCTGCCGGAGGCCTACACCTCCATGCAGACGGGCGTCTACAACGGCTGGATCATGTTCCCGTCGGGCGTCGTGAACTTCAAGCTCAACGAAGTCGCCAAGCACTACACGGAGATCGGTTTCGGCGCGATCACCTGGCACGGCCTGACGATCAACAAGAACCGCTTCGCCCGTCTTCCGAAGGAAGTGCAGGACATCATCGTCGAAGTGGCGAAGGAGTTCGAGGCGCTGACGGGCACCGTCAACGACGCGAACTATCCCAAGCAGCTGGAACAGCTCCGCTCGGTCGGCGCCGTCGTGAAGAAGCTGCCCGACAGCGTGACGCTCGAATGGGCGCAGTCGCTGAAGGACTGGCCGCAGGAGAAGGCGACGGAACTCGACAAGGCGGGCATGCCCGGCACGCAGGTTCTCAAGCTGACGCTGCAGGAAGCCGAAAAGCTCGGCCACAAGTGGCCGGTCCGCTACGCGATCAAGTGATCGTCTCTTCTTGAGCTTCGGCCGGGCGGCGCGATCCGCCCGGCCTTCAACGTCTTGGGCGGAGCCCGCGCAATGTTCGAAAAAATCATGGACGTATCCACCAAGGGACTTCTGGTGGTCGCGTCGTTGTTGGGCTTCTTCCTGAGCTTCGTGGTGGTCGCCGACGTGATCGGCCGCGTCGTCTTCAGCAGCCCGTTGAAGGGCACGCCGGAGATCGTTTCCAGCTCGATCGTCGTCATCTGCTATCTGATGTGCGCCCACGCCATCCGGAGCGGCGGCATGATCGAGGTCGACGCGATCAGCCAGCACTATCCCCCGAAGCTCAAGGTCGCCAAGACGCTCATGTCCTGCGGTCTCGCCGTTCTGCTTTTCGGGATCATCCTGTGGGGCAGCTGGGACGGCCTGCTGCACGCCTGGTCGAGCGGCGAATATGAGGGCGAAGGCGCGCTGCGCGTGCCGATGTGGCCCGTCCGCCTCGCGGTCGTCTTGGGCAGTCTGCTCGCCATACTCTCCTACGTCGAACTGGCGATCCGCCAGATCAAGGCCGTCCGCCGGGGTGAAGACCTCGCGACCGGCGTCTCTCACTGATCCGATCGGCGGCCACCATCATGTTCGACGCATCCCAAATGATGATCGTCATCGGCGTCCTGCTGGCGCTGGTGCTCTCCGGCGTGCACATCGCCGTGTCCCTCGGCATCACCTCGGCGCTCGGCATCTATCTGATGCAGCCCGACATCGACGTGGTCCGGAGCTTCGTCTCCAACACCGCCTATGAGGCGCTGCGCGACTATATCTTCGCCGTCATCCCGCTCTTCATGCTGATGGGCGAGTTCCTCGCGAAATGCGGCGCGGCGAAGGATCTCTTCGCGCTCGTCAACCGCGGCACGAAATGGCTCCCGGGCCGTCTCGGCGTCGCCACCGTCTTCGCCAATGCGATCTTCGGCTTCGTCACCGGCGTCTCGATCGCGGCCGCGGCGGCCTTCTCGCGCATCGCCTGGCCGGAGATGAAGCGCTTCGGCTACAGCCGCCAGTTCTCGCTCGCCTGCATCGCGGGCTCCGCCTGCCTCGGCATGCTGATCCCGCCCTCGGTTCTGATGATCGTCTGGGGCGTGCTCACCGAACAGGCCATCGGCCAGATCTTCATCGCGGGCGTGATCCCCGGCCTCCTCGTCGTCGGCGCCTACACGCTCTACATCGTCGTCGCCGCCATTCGGGATCCCGCGATGGTCGGCGAGGACAAGATCACGCAGGACCGCCTGACCTTGAGCTTCGCTCACGACGAGGCGGAGATGAAGGCCGTGTTCCGCTCCACCATGATGGTGGCGGCGCTCATCGTCGGCGTTCTCGGCGGCATCTGGCTCGGCTTCTTCACGCCGACGGAAGGCGCGGGCGTCGGTGCGGCGGCGGGCCTTCTTCTTGCCATGGCCAAGGGCATGAAGCCCAAGGACGTCTTCGACGTGGTGTTGACCGTCGGCCGGACGGCGGCGCCGCTGCTGCTCCTGCTCGTGATGGCCAATCTCTATTCCCGCGTCCTTTCGATGACGGGCATCACCGGCGCGGCCCAGCAATTCTTCCTGAATTCCGGTCTCGGCCCCTACGAGATCCTCGCGGTCATGGTCGCGATCTGGTTCATCCTCGGCTGCATCATCGACTCGGTGTCGATCATCCTGCTGACGGTGCCCGTCTTCGCGCCCATCGCCACGGCGCTCGGCTTCGACCCGCTCGCCTTCGCGATCATCGGCATTCTCGCGATCGAGACCGGGCTTCTGACGCCGCCCTTCGGCATCCTCGTCTTCACCGTGAAGGCGGCGCTGCCGCAGGAGAACGTCTCCGTCGGCGAGATCTTCCGGGGCGCGATCCCCTTTTGGCTCTGTCTGTTGTCGGTCATCGTGATCGTCGCGATCTGGCCGCAGACGGCGACATGGCTGCCGAGCATCGGGCGCGGTTGACGGAAGCTTTCCGGGCGGGCCTCCTGCGGCCCGCCTTCTTCTTCCGGGGCGGTCTTCGGGCCGCCCCGTGACTTCATCGGAGTTCGATCGACATCATGGCCAAGACGCGCTTCAAGGGGGCTCTCGTCCCCGCGATCACCCCCTTCGACGACAAGCTCGCCGTCGATGTCCCGCTCTTCGTGAAGACCTGCAAATGGCTCCTCGCGCAGGGCGCGAACGGTCTCGCCGTGTTCGGCACGACGAGCGAAGCGAATTCGATGTCGATTTCCGAGCGCAAGCAGGCTCTGGAGGCTCTCGTCGCGGCGGGCATCGACCCTTCGCTGCTTCTGCCCGGCACGGGACAATGCTCGCTTCCCGACGCGGTGGAGCTGACGAAGCACGCGGTGTCGCTCGGCTGCGGCGGCGTGCTGATGCTGCCGCCCTTCTATTACAAGCCCGTCTCCGTCGACGGTCTCGAAGCCTTCTATTCGGAAGTGATCGAACGCGTCGGCTCGGCCGATCTCGGCCTGTGGCTCTATCACATCCCGCAGATGACGGGCGTGGGCATCCCCTACGATCTCATCGAGCGCCTGATCCGCCGCTATCCCGACACCGTCCTCGGCATCAAGGACTCCTCCGGCGATTGGCCGAACACCGAGGGCATGCTCACCCGTTTCCCGGGCTTCGGCATCTTCCCGAGTTCGGAAGGCGTGCTCGTGAAGGCCATGCGTCTCGGCGCGGCGGGCTGCATCACCGCCTCGGGCAACATCAACGCCGCGGGCATCCGCAGCCTCGTCGACCATTGGCAGGCGCCGGATGCCGACGAGCGTCAGAAGCCCGTCGCCGCGGTCCGCGACCTG
>CAYNUN010000013.1:0-14648 GCA_964400345.1 uncultured Methylobacteriaceae bacterium | reverse complement strand
GGCGCGGACGTCGGCGAAGTCGAGATTGATCAGGCCTTCCTTGACCATAAGGTCGGTGATGCAGGCGACGCCCGAATACAGCACCTTGTCGGCCATCGCGAAGGCGTCGGCGAAGGTCGTGTGCTCGTTGGCAACCCGGAACAGGTTCTGGTTCGGGATGACGATGAGCGTGTCGACCGATTTCTGAAGTTCCGTGATGCCCGCCTCGGCGAGGCGCATGCGCCGCGAACCTTCGAAGGAGAAGGGCTTCGTCACGACGCCGACCGTCAGAATGCCCATGTCGCGCGCCGCGCGGGCCACGATCGGGGCCGCGCCCGTGCCCGTGCCGCCGCCCATGCCGGCGGTGACGAAGACCATATGGGCGCCCGCGAGCTGGTCGCGGATTTCGTCGATGACCTCTTCGGCCGCCGCCCGTCCGACTTCCGGCTGCGAACCCGCGCCGAGCCCTTCGGTGACCTGAATGCCCATCTGAATGACGCGATGCGCCTTCGCGGAGGTGAGCGCCTGCGCGTCGGTGTTGCCCACGACGAACTCGCAGCCCTGCAGGCCGAGTTCGATCATGTTGTTCACCGCATTGCCGCCGGCGCCGCCGACGCCGAACACGGTGATCCTGGGCTTCAGTTCGCGGATGTCGGGAACACTGAGATTGATCGTCATGGTCGTTGGCCTCTCGATGCGGACGCTTCCGCGCCCTCTTTTCTTTCCGCCGGCGGCGCCGCCGCTCCGCCGTTCGTCCCGCGCTCTCTGGTCAGAAACTGTCCTTAAGCCACCGCCCCATCCGCGACAGATAGCCGTCGGTTCCGGTGGCGAGGAACTGCCCGGAGGAGCGCGGCTCGAAATGTTCGAGCCCCGCGACCTGCGGATAGACGATCAAGCCGACCGGGGCGGCGAAGGCGGGACCCTTCATCGCGTCCGGAAGACCCTGGACCCCGAGGGGACGCCCGACGCGGACCTGCTTTGACAGGATCTGCCGGGCGAGCTCGGGGAGCCCCGTAAGTTGGGCGCCGCCGCCCGTCAGGACGATGCGGCGACCCGAAACGCTGCCGAAACCCGCGCCTGCGAGACGATCGCGCACGAGTTCGATAATCTCCTCCGCCCGCGGCTTGATGACCCGCACGAGATGCGACTTCGGCACATGATGCACCGAGTCGCGGTCCTCGTCGTCGACGGATGCGACGGCGATCATTTCGCGATCGTCGGAGGCCGTGGCGATGGTCGATCCGTAGAGAGTCTTCAGCCGCTCCGCATGGGTCAACGTCGTCGTGAAGCCCCGGGCGATGTCCATGGTGACGTGGTTGCCGCCGAGCGCCACCCCGTCGGTATGCACGAGCGCGCCGTTGTGGAACACGCCCACGCTCGTCGTCCCGGCCCCGAGATCAACGACAGCGACGCCCATCTCCGCCTCGTCGTCGACGAGCGCCGAAAGCCCCGCCGCATACGGTCCCGCGACCACCGCCTCGACCTCGAGATGGCAACGCTCGACGGCGAGCATCAGATTGCGGACGGCATGCTCGTCGCTCGTCACCACATGCATGTCGACGCCGAGCTTGCGGCCGATCATCCCCTGCGGATCGCGGATGCCGCGGGTCGCATCGAGGCCGAAGCCCGTCGGCAGGGAGTGGAGGACGGTGCGGTTGTGCTGCGCGCCCGTCCAGCTCGCCGCCTCGAACACCCGCTGAATGTCCCCCTGCCCGACCGGACGCCCGGTCAGCGTCACGTCGGCATGGAAGGAGCGCGAACCGAGCCGCCCGCCGGTGATGCTCACCACGACGGAGCGGATCTCGACCTTCGCCATGCGTTCCGCGGCGTCGACGGCGAGCCGGATCGCCTGTTCCGCCGCATCGAGGTCCACGACCGCGCCGCCCTTGAGGCCGCGGGCGCGCTGATGGCCGATGCCGATGACGCGGGCGCGATGCGTGCGGCCGCGCAGCATGTCGCTCTCGCCCGCCGGTTCGAGCGCCGCCACGAGGCAGACGATCTTGCTCGTCCCCACGTCGAGCACCGAAACGATCGAGCTGCGCCTCGGAGAGAGCGGCTTCATGCGGGGCGTCAGACCGGGATGGCGGCTCACGTGGGATTACCCTTCACTCTGACGCGTCCCTTGACGGCTTCGGCACGCGCCGCGGCGGCCTCTTCGGAAAGGCGCAGGACGACTCGGTCGGGCATGCGGAGATCGATGGAGAGAATGTCCTTTTCGAGAACCTTCTTGTCCCGGATCATCGACGCGAGGCGGCGCAGCGCCTCGTCTTCGCCGTCCTCGGGGAGGCGCACGTCCATCCCGTTGACGAGCTTCAGCGACCAGCGGCGACCGGAGACGAGGATCGCCGCTCGGATATGCGGCTTCAATTCGGGAACCGCATCCAGCGCCGCGACGATCTCGGCCGCGCGGGACGCCGCCCCCTGCCCCACCACGATCGGAAGCGAATTGAAACGGTTGCCGCGATAGCGGTCGATCACGGCGCCGTCGGCCGCGATCACGTGGAATTCGCCGTTGTTCTGCCAAAGCGCGAAGCCTTCGCGCTCGACGAGCGATATCTCGACCGTGCCCGGATAAACCTTGCGCACGGCCGCGTCCTTGACGAGCGGGATCGCGGTCAGCTGCGCGCGGATCGCGTCGACGTCGAGGAACGGCAGCGACGAGGAGGGGTCGATGCCCGCGGTCTCCAGCACTTCCGCCGCCGAGAGGTCGCCCAATCCCGTGATGTTCACGCGCTCGACGCCGAAGCCGAGCGTCCGCCCGACGAAATGCAGCGGATCGCCCGCCCGCTCGACGAAATCGTCGTAATGGCCGCCCTGGACGATCCCGAAACCGATCGCGCCCGCGAAGAGCGCCGCGGTCATCGCGGTTCCGAAACCGTTCGGCAGACGCGCGGCCCAACGAATGAAGGGAAGACGAAAACGACGACGGAAGGCGCGGCCGCGAAAGCGACCGGGCGTCGTCGCGCCGAGCGGTGAACGGATGAAGGCCGGAGCCCTTCCGTCGCTCACCGATCGCAGGAGGCGTCCTCGACCATCCATCGAACCAACTCACCGAACGACAGGCCCGCATGGGCCGCGAGTTCCGGCACCAAAGACGTCTCGGTCATTCCCGGCTGCGTGTTCACTTCGAGGCAGACGAGTTCGCCGGAACCGTCCGGCCGCTCGTCGAACCTGAAATCCGCACGACTGACGCCGCGACATCCGAGAGCTTGATGCGCCGTCAACGTGAAGTGTTGAACGAGATGGTAAATATTCGGTTTAATTTCCGCCGGGAGCACGTGAATGGAGCCCCCTTTCGCGTATTTCGCGTCGAAGTCGTAGAACACGCCCGTCGCGGGCCGAATGTCGATCACTCCCAGCGCCTTGTCGTCCATCACGGCGCAGGTCAATTCACGGCCCGGAACATACCGCTCCACGAGCATCAGATCCCCGTAGGGCCAATCCTCCCGGGCCAGTTCCTGCGGCGGATGCGTCCGATCCTCGCGTACGATCACCACGCCCTGCGAAGAGCCTTCCGACACCGGCTTCACCACGTAAGGCGCGGGCATCACATGGCTTTTCGCCGCTTCGAAGCGGCTGACGGTGACGCCTTCGGCGACGGGCACGCCCGCCGCGGCCATGACCGCCTTGGCCCGATCCTTCCGCATCGCGAGCGAGGAGGCGAGCACGCCCGAATGCGTATAGGGGATCGACATCATTTCGAGGATGCCCTGCACGATCCCGTCCTCGCCGAACCGGCCGTGCAGCGCGTTGAACACCACGTCGGGCCGCAGCGCGGCGAGCGCCGCGCCGAGATCGCGATCGACGTCGATGCGCGTGACGCGGAACCCTTCGCCCTCGAGGGCGGCGGCGCAGGCCGCGCCGGACCGGAGGCTCACTTCGCGCTCGGCCGACAGGCCTCCCATCAGCACGGCGACATGCTTGGCCGTCATCCTTCCGTCCCCCCGTTCGAGACCGCCCGCCCCTTGGAGGCGTTCCCCGCAGCGGAGGCGGCGGCCGTCGAAAGCCGTCCGATCCGCTTGATTTCCCATTCGAGCGTGACGCCCGTCGCCTCGCGGACCCGCCGCCGCACCTCCTCGCCGAGCGTTTCCACATCGGCGGCGGTCGCGCCCGGATGCGCGACGAGGAAATTGCAGTGCAGTTCCGAGACCTGCGCCTCTCCGATCCGGAGCCCCCGGCATCCCGCGCGGTCGACGAGTTCCCAGGCCTTCGCGCCCGGCGGGTTCTTGAAGGTCGAACCTCCGGTGCGCGTATTCACGGGCTGCGTGGCGGAGCGCTGCTCGGTGATCGCGCTCATCTCGGCGAGGATCGCAGCGGGGTCTCCCGCCGCGCCTTCGAACACCGCCTCGGTGAAGATCACGTCCGTGACGGCGCAATGCCGATAGGCGAAACCCATCGCCGCCTTGTCGAAGGTCCGCACGGCCCCCGTCCGGTCGACGCCCCGGGCGGAGACGAAGACGTCCGCCGTCTCGCCGCCATAGGCGCCTCCGTTCATCCGCAGCGCGCCGCCGATCGTGCCGGGAATGCCGCGCAGAAAGGCGAGGCCCGCTACGCCCGCTTCCGCGGCCGCCCGCGCGACCTTGACGTCGGCCGCGCCCGCTCCGGCGCGCAGGCGGAGCCCGTCGACGGCGATGTCCTGAAAAGGCTTGCCGAGATGGACGACCACGCCCTCGACCCCGCCGTCCCGCACGAGCAGGTTCGAGCCGAGCCCGACGACCGTGAGCGGAACGTCGGCGGGCAGCGCCGCGAGAAACCGCGCGAGATCCGCCTCGTCCGCGGGACGGAACAGCGCCTGCGCAGGACCGCCGACCTTGAACCAGGAGAAGGGAGCGAGCGGCGCATTCGCGATCAGCTCGCCGAGCAGCCCCGGCATCCGCGCCCGAAGATCCGGCGTGATGTCGGGGAACGGCGTCATGATCCGCCGCCCAGCGCCGCAAGTTCGCCCGGCAGCGCATAGGCCCATTGCGTGATGTTGCCCGCCCCGAGGAAGACGACGTAGTCGCCCGGCTTCGCGAGCCCGTGCACGAGGCCCGCGATGTCCTGCGGCCCGTCGATGCCGATCACGTGCCGATGTCCGTGCGCCTTGATCCCGAAGACGAGACCGTCGCGATCGGCCCCCGGGATCGGCTGCTCCCCCGCCGCATAAGTGTCGGCGACGAGCACCGTATCGGCGTCGTTGAAGCAGGTGGCGAACTGGTCGAACAGCGAAGCGAGCCGCGAATAACGATGCGGCTGGACCACGGCGATCACGCGCCCGTCCGTCGAGGCGCGTGCGGCCCTCAGAACGGCCGAGATCTCGACCGGATGGTGGCCGTAATCGTCGAAGATCGCGACGCCGTTCCAGTCGCCCGTCCGCGTGAAGCGCCGCTTGACGCCGCCGAAGCCCTTGAGCCCCTCGCGGATCGCTTCGGGCGACATGCCGAGATGATAGGCCACCGCGATCGCCGCCGTGGCGTTCAGCGCATTGTGATGGCCGGGCATGGGCAGAGACAGATCCGCGACCTCGGTCGTCCGCCCCGTTTTGCGATCGCGGATCGAGACGGAGAAGCGCGACCGTCCCCCGGACAGGTCGACGCCGTGCAGCCTCACATCGGCCTGCGGGTTCTCGCCGTAGGTCACGACGCGGCGGTCCTCGATCTTGCCGACGAGTTCCTGCACCGTGGGATGATCGAGGCACATGACCGCGAAGCCGTAGAAGGGCAGATTTTCGACGAAGGCGCGGAACGCGTCCTTGATCGCGTCGAAGGTCTTGAAGTGGTCGAGATGCTCGGGGTCGATATTGGTCACGACCGCCACGTCGGCCGGAAGCTTCAGGAACGTGCCGTCCGACTCGTCCGCTTCCACCACCATCCAAGCGCCGCCGCCCAAGCGCGCATTCGTGCCGTAGGCGTTGATGATCCCGCCGTTGATGACGGTCGGGTCGAACTTGCCCGCGTCGAGCAGCGTCGCGACGAGCGACGTCGTCGTCGTCTTGCCGTGCGTGCCGGCGACCGCGACGCACTGCTTGAGGCGCATCAGTTCCGCCAGCATTTCCGCGCGCCGGACGACGGGAATGCGCCGCTCCCGCGCCGCCATCAATTCGGGATTGTCGCGGCGGATCGCGGTCGAAACGACGACGACTTCCGCATCCCCGATATTCTCCGGCGCATGGCCGACCGCGACCGCCACGCCCATCTCCCGCAGCCGCTTCACATTGGCGTTGTCGGAAGCATCCGAGCCCTGCACGCGATGTCCGAGATTGTGAAGCACTTCGGCGATGCCCGACATGCCGATGCCGCCGATGCCGACGAAGTGAACGGCGCCCAATTCGGTCGGCAATTTCATGGCGACGACTCTCCTCAGCGCCTTGCGGTCTCCAAGACAAGATCCGCGAATCGTTCCGCTGCGTCCGGAATTCCGAGTTTTCTGGCCGCTTCGGCTGAATCGGACAAGGACTTCGTATCGCGCATGTGTTCGGAAAGTCGATCGGCGACGAATGCCGGCGTGAAGCGGGCTTGATCCACCGTTTCGGCCGCACCCGCCCGCGTCAGCGTCTCCGCATTGGACGCCTGATCCTGATCGAGCGCGTGAGGCAGCGGCACGAGCATCGAGGGACGACCGATGACCGCAAGTTCCGCTACGGTCGATGCCCCTGCCCGGCCGATCACCAGATGCGCCGCAGCGATCCGCGCGGGCAGATCGGCGAAGAAGGCCTCGCATTCCGCCTTCACGCCGGCAGCCGCATAGGCGGCGCGGGCGCGCTCCAGATCCTCTCCCCGCGCCTGCTGGACGATCTCGATCCGCGCGCGAAGCTCGGGTTCGAGCGCCGCGACGGCCGCGGGCACCACGTCCGACATCACGCGCGCGCCCTGACTGCCGCCCGTGACGAGCAGCCGGAAAGGCCCGCCCGGTCGCGGCGCGTCATAAGGGGCCGCGGCCGCGAGCACGGCCGGGCGGATCGGGTTGCCGACATGCCGGGCCTTCGCGGCGAGCGGGCCCGCGAGGCCCTTGACCGCGGCCATCCCCGTGCCGATCGCCGTCACGCGCGGGGCCAGCAATCGGTTCGCCCGGCCGAGAACGCCGTTCTGTTCATGGATGAGCGACGGGACGCGAAGAACCGTCGCGGCGAGGACGGGCGGCACGGTCGGATAACCGCCGAAACCGACCACGGCCGCCGGCCGCAGCCGGCGGATCAAGCCCGCGGCGCGCAGAAAGCCGCGGCCGAGCGTCAACACCGTGCCGGCGAGCGCGAAGGGCGATCGCGACTTCAACGTCGCCGACGGAATCGGGTGGATCGCTTCGGCGGGAAAAGCCTTCCCGTATTGCAGCGCCCTCTCGTCCGTCGCGAGATGAACGGCGACGCCCCGCTTCGCGAGGGCGACGGCCAAGGCTTCCGCGGGGAAGAGATGACCGCCCGTACCGCCCGCGGCGATCAGGATCGGCCCGGTCATGCCCGCCCTGCCGCGACCGACGCCGTCGCCCAGGACGGCGCATGCTCCGCCCTCGGTCGCCGCCGCGACACGGCGAGCAGGAAGCCCATGCCGAGCGCGAGCGAAACGAGGGACGAACCGCCATAGGAGATGAAGGGCAGCGTCATCCCCTTGGCCGGGATGAGATGAACGTTCACCGCCATGTTGATGCAGGATTGGATGCCGAACAGCATGACGAGCCCCGCCCCCGCGAGCCGGCAGAACGGATCCTCGTTGCGCCGCGCGAGCACGAGGCCGCGCAGCACCACCAGCATGAAAAGGGCGACGAGCACGAGGCAGAAGACGATGCCGAATTCTTCCGCCGTCACCGCGAAGATGAAGTCGGTATGGCTGTCGGGGAGAATGCGCTTGACGGTGCCCTCGCCCGGCCCTTTCCCGAGCCAGCCCCCCTGCACGAAGCTTTCGCGCGCATTGTCGACTTGGAACGTGTCGCCGGATTGCGGGTCGAGGAAGCGGTTGATGCGTGCGGTCACGTGGGGGAGGAAGGTGTAGGCCGCGAAGATCCCGAGCACGCCCGCGCCGCCGAGCAGCGGCACCCAGAAGAAATGCAGCCCCGAGACGAAGAGAAGCCCGCCCCAGACGAGCGCCAACAGCATCGTCTGACCGATATCGGGCTGAAGCACGATCGGAACGATCGTCAGGCCGAGCAGCAGGAAGCCCAGAAGATGGCCCGGCACGTCCTTCCGACGGCCGCCCTCCGAAAACGCCCAGGCGACGAGGATCACGAAGCCGGGCTTCACGAATTCCGAAGGCTGGATGCTCACGCCGAGGAGACTGATCCAGCGTTGCGCGCCCTTCACCTCCACGCCGTAGAGAAGCGCGAGGACCACGCCGACCATGCCGCCCAGATAGACCAGAAGGGCGAAGCGGCGGACATATCGCGGGGAAAAGAAGCTGACCACGACGAAGATCACGGCCGCCACGGCCATGTAGAAGGCCTGTCGGCCGACGAAATGGAAGGTCGGCAGGCCGAGCCGATCGGCCACGGGCGGCGAGCCCGCGAGCGTCAGGACGATGCCGCCGAGCATCAGCGAGAAGATCAGCCCGAGCAGGAACCGGTCGACGGTCCACCACCAATCGGCGAAGGGAGAGCGCTCGACGCGCGACACCATGGCGTCAATCCTCGCTGAGACGGGAGAAGTCGGGGCGTTCGGTCGCGAGGCGACGGAACATGTCGCCCCGCACCTCGAAATTCGGGAATTGGTCGTAGGAGGCGCAGGCGGGCGACAGCAGCAACACGGGTTCCGAAACGGGCGAGAGCTGCGCGGCCGCGACTGCGGCCTCGAGCGCCCGCTCGAGCGTCTCGGACCGTTCGAACGGAACGCGGCCCTCCAGCGTCGCCGCGAAGGCGTCGGACGATTTGCCGATCAGATAGGCCTTTTCGATCCTGTCGAAGAAGGGTGCGAGGGGCGCGATGCCGCCCTCCTTCGCCACGCCTCCGACGATCCAATGAAGCCCGTTCGGGAAGGAGGCCAGCGCCTTTTCCGTCGCGTCCGCATTGGTCGCCTTCGAGTCGTTGACGACGAGCGCGCGTCCGATGCGACCGACCATCTCCATGCGATGCGCGAGCCCGGGGAAGGAGGCGAGGCCCTTGCGGATCGTCGCCTCCTCGATCCCGAGCGCCGAGGCCGCTGCGATCGCCATGGCCGCATTCTGCGCATTATGGACCCCGCGCAGCGATCCGATGCCCGCGAGATCGGCCGCTTCGCGCCTTGAACCGTCGCAGGTCCAGACGAGCGCCGAACCCTCGCGCACCATGCCCGTCGGGAGATCCGTCTCGACCGAGATCCGCAAGAGCGGACCGCCCGTCCCCGCCCGCCGCTCCGCGATCGCGCGGCAATGATCGTCGTCGACCCCGATCACGGCGCGGTCCGCCGCCGCGACGAGCCGCTCCTTGATGGCCGCGTAATTCTCCATCGTCCCGTGCCGATCGAGATGGTCGGGCGTGATGTTGACGAGCACGCCGACCGTCGGCGCCAGCGACGGCGCGAGATCGATCTGGAAGGAGGAGCATTCGATCACATGGACGCGGTCCGCCGCGGGCGGCGCGAGCGCGAGGATCGCCGTCCCGATATTGCCGCCGAGCTGCACGTCCCTCCCCGCTTCGCGCATCAGATGCGCGATCAGGGCCGTCGTCGTCGATTTGCCGTTGGTCCCGGTGATCGCGACGAACGGCGCGCCGGGCGCGATCGCGTTCCGCTCGCGGCAGAACAGTTCCACGTCGCCGATCACCTCGATGCCCGCCGCCTTGGCCCGCTCGACCGTCCAATGCGGGGCGGGATGGGTCAGCGGGACGCCCGGCGAGAGGATCAGCGCGTCGAAATCCTCCCAAGCGGCCGTGGAGAGGTCCTTCACGACGAGACCCTCGTCGGCGGCCTTGGCACGACCCTTCTCGCCGTCGTCCCAGCAGACGACGGAGCACCCGCCCCGCACGAGCGCATGCGCGGTCGCCAGTCCGGAGCCTCCCAGCCCGAACAAGGCGACCCGGCGTCCCGCGAAGCAGGTGACGGGAGTCATGCTCACCTCAGTTTCAGCGTCGCCAGCCCCGCGAGCGCGAGGACGACCGAAATGATCCAGAAACGCACGACGACCTGCGGCTCCGACCAGCCCAACTGCTCGAAATGATGATGGATCGGCGCCATGCGGAACACGCGCTTGCCCGTGAGCTTGAAGCTCGCGACCTGGATGATCACGGACATGGCTTCGAGCACGAAAAGCCCGCCCACGATGGCCAGAACGATCTCGTGCTTCGTCGCCACGGCGACCGTGCCAAGAAGGCCGCCGAGCGCCAGCGAACCCGTGTCGCCCATGAAGATCTGCGCGGGCGGCGCGTTGAACCACAGGAAGCCGAGACCGGCCCCGATCACCGCCCCGCAGATCACCGCCAATTCGCCCGTGCCGGGCACGAAATGGATCTGCAGATAATTCGCGAAAACGGCGTTGCCCGAGAGATAGGCGATCAGCCCGAAGGTCGCCGCCGCGATCATCACGGGCACGATCGCCAGCCCGTCGAGTCCGTCCGTCAGGTTCACGGCATTGCCCGCGCCGACGATCACGAAACCCGCGAAGATCACGAAGAAGATGCCGAGATCGAGCAGCACGTCCTTGAAGAACGGGATGGTGATGGACGTGGCGAGCTTGGTGGAGCCGATCGAGGACAGGATCCCGCAGGCGATCGCGGCGATGCCGAATTCGATCGCGAGCCGGCTCTTGCCGGACAGGCCCTTGTGGCTCTGCTTCGTGACCTTGAGATAGTCGTCGTAGAAGCCGATCGTTCCGAAGCCGAGCGTCACGAACAGCACCACCCAGACGTAAGGGCTCAGCGGATTGGCCCAGAGCAGCGTGGAGACGACGAGACCCGAAAGGATCATCAGCCCGCCCATCGTCGGCGTGCCCTTCTTGGCGAGATGCGACTGCGGCCCGTCCTCCCGGATCGGCTGACCTTTCCCCTGTCGCAGGCGCAGCGCCCGGATGATCGACGGGCCGAAGAAGAACACGAAGAACAGCGCGGTGATCGTCGCGCCGCCCGTCCGGAAGGTGATGTAGCGGAAGACGTTCAGAAATCCGAGGGACGGGGCGAGGTCGGAAAGCAGCGTGAGCATGTGTTCTTCTCGTTCTCAGGCGCCGGAGGCGTAGCGGGATTTCAGCGCCGCCACCACCCGCGCCATGCGGCTTCCGTTCGAGCCCTTCACCATCACCGCATCGCCCGGACGAACCGCGGCGAGCACGGCTTCGACCAGCGACTCCGAGTCGACCGCGTAACCGCCGCGCTTCTCGCGCGGAACGGCGTTCCACAGCGATTTCATCAGCGGACCGCAGCAGAAGACGAGGTCGATGCCGTGTTCCTCGACCGCCTCGGCGACGCCCCCATGGAGCGCCGACGCCTCGGGACCGAGTTCGAGCATGTCGCCCATGATCGCGACCTTGCGCCCGCGCAGTCCGACCGGCACCTGCGCGAGGACGGAGAGCGCGGCCCGCATCGAGGCGGGGTTCGCGTTGTAGCTCTCGTCCAGCAGCGTGACCTTCGCGCCGTTGGTTCCGAGTTCGATCCTTTGGCCGCGGCCGGAGGGCGGGGTCACCTCGCCCATCGCCATCGCGGTTTCCGCGAGATCCGCGCCGAGCGCCTCCGCAACCGCGAGAACCGCGAGGCTGTTGAGCGCGATATGCTTGCCGGGGCTGCCGATCTTGTAGGTCACGGGCATGCCGTGCACGACCGCCTCCACGATGGAGAGATCGGGCTTCAGGATCACCCGCGTCATCCGCACATCGGCTTCGGAATGCTCTCCGAAGGTCACGAGACGGCCCGCCGGCGACGCCGCCGCGTGCTCGCACATGCGGTCGAACTGCGCGTTGTCGCGGTTGATCACGGCCGTTCCGCCCGGCTCCAGCCCCGAAAAGATCGCCGACTTTTCATCCGCGATGGCTTCGAGCGAACCCAGATTTTCGAGATGCACGGCCTCGACCGTCGTGATCAGCGCGACATGCGGCCGAACCATCGCCGACAAGGGCGCGATCTCGCCGGGATTGTTCATGCCGACCTCGAACACGCCGTAATGCGCGGCGGCGGGCATGCGGGCGAGCGTCAGCGGCACGCCGAAATGATTGTTGTAGGACGCGACCGAGGCATGGGTGGCGGCCTGCGCCGACAGCACGATCCTGAGCGCCTCCTTCGTGCCCGTCTTGCCGACCGAACCCGTCACCGCCGCGATCTTGGCGAAGCTGCGGTCTCGGCCCGCGACGCCGAGGCGCTGCAGCGCGGCGAAGGTGTCGTCGACCGGGAGAACGGGTCCCGACGCCGCGAAGTCCGCGGCCCTGTCCCGTTCGACGACCGCGGCGGCCGCCCCCTTTTCGAAGGCCGCCGCGACGAAGTCATGCCCGTCCCGGTCGCCCTTGAGCGCGACGAAGAGGTCGCCCGGCTGCAGGCTGCGCGTGTCGATGGAAACGCCCGAAACGTCCTTCGCCGACCCCGAGGCGGCGGTGCCCAAAGCGTCCCCCAAGGCTGCGGAGGTCCAGAGCGGAACGGTCATCGGGACACCTCGGCGACGGCCTTGAGGATCGAATCATGATCGGAGAACGGCAGAGTTCGGTCGCCCACGATTTGGCCCGTTTCGTGACCTTTCCCCGCCACGACGAGCACGTCGCCGGACTTCAGCATCGCCACGCCCGCCTTGATGGCTTCCGCGCGGTCGCCGATCTCGACGGCGCCCGCCGCCGCCGCGAGGATTTCGGCGCGGATCGCGGCCGGATCCTCGCTGCGCGGATTGTCGTCCGTGACGATCACGACGTCGGCCTTTTCCGCCGCGATGCGCCCCATGATCGGGCGCTTGCCGCGATCGCGGTCGCCGCCGCAGCCGAACACGCAGATCACGCGCCCCTTCGTCGAGGCGCGCAGCGTGTCGAGGACCTGTTCGAGCGCTTCCGGCTTGTGCGCATAATCGACGAGGATCAGCGCGCCCGCATGCGTCGCCACCCGTTCGAGACGCCCCGTCACGCCGACGAGCTTCGGCAGCGCGGCGAAGACCGCATCAGGCTCTTCGCCCGCCGCCAGAGCCAGCCCCGCCGCCGTCAGCGCGTTCTCGGCCTGGAAGCCGCCCGCCAGCGGAAGGAGCACGTCGATCTCCCGGCCGCCGTGGCGAAGGCGCATGCGTTGATCGAAACCTTCGTCGCGAAGGTCGAGCAGAACGAGGTCGCGGCCCTTGCGCCCGACCGTGATCACCGGAATGCGGCGCGCCCGACAGGTCGCCAGCACGGCTTCCGCCTTGTCGCCGTCCATATTGACGACCGCCGGCCGCCAGCCGGGCAGCAGCGTGTCGAACAGCCGGAGCTTCGCCGAGAGATAGTCTTCGAGCGTCGCGTGATAATCGAGATGGTCCCGGCCGAGATTGGTGAACCCCGCCGCCGAGAGTTCGACGCCGTCGAGACGGCGCTGGTCGAGCCCGTGCGAGGAGGCTTCCATCGCCAGATGCGTCACGCCCTCGCCCGCCAAGGCGTCGAGCGTCCTGTGCAGCGTGACCGGATCGGGCGTCGTCAAGGAGCCGTAGACGGCGCCGGAAGGCTTCACGACCCCGATCGTGCCGATGCTCGCCGCCTGCCGGCCGCAGGCCGAGAAGATCTGCCGCACGAAATCCGCGACCGAGGTCTTCCCGCTCGTCCCCGTCACCGCGACGATGGTCTCCGGTTGCCGCGGGAAAAGCTTCGCGGCGGCGAGCGCGAGGCTGCGCCTGACGTCGACGACCCGCACATAGTCCGTTCCCGCGGGCAGGCCGGGGATCTCGCTCGCCTCGCCCGCCACCGCGATCGCGCCCTTGGCCGCGGCGTCGACGGCGAAACGCGAGCCGTCGATCCGCGTGCCCGGCACCGCGAAGAAGACGAATCCCGGCGCGACGGCCCGGCTGTCGGCGGTGACGCCCGTCGCCTCCCGCTCCGCGGCCTCGCCCTTCGCTTCGGGAAGGAGGTCGCCGAGCTTCATCGCGTGCCCCATGCGCCGAGCTTGACCATCGTCGGGAAGGGCGCGGCGGGCGGATCGAAACGAGGCGGCAGGCCGAGCAGCGGCGCGACGCGTTCGATGATGTGGCCCGTCGTCGGCGCGGCGTTCCAGCCGGAGGTGGCGAAGCCGTGCGTTTCGGGCAGAGCCTGAGGCTCGTCCATGACGGTCAGGAACAGGTATCGCGGATCGTCCGAAGGCGAGATCGCCATGAAGGTCGTGAAGAGCCGATTCTTGACGTAACGCCCGCCGATGGCCTTTTCCGCCGTTCCGGTCTTGCCGCCGACGAAATAGCCCGGGATCGCCGCTTTGCTCGCGGAGCCCTTCACCGCATTGAGACGCATCACGTAGCGCATGGCTTCGCTGGTCTCCGGCCGCACGACCTGCGTCGCGACCTTCGCGGCTTCCGCTTCGCTGCGCGCGAGGAAGGTCGGCACGATCAGCTTGCCGCCGTTCATCAGCGCCGCCGTCGCCGCCACGGCCTGGATCGGCGCGACCGCGAGACCGTGCCCGAAGGCAATGGTCATCGTGTTCAATTCGCCCCAACGCGGGGGCAAGAGCGGTTCCGCGCTTTCGGGCAACTCGGTCCGCATGCGGTCGAGTTGGCCCATCTTGCGGAGGAATTCCTTGTGCCCGTTGACGCCCACGCCGAGCGCGATGCGCGCGGTGCCGATATTGGACGAGTGGATGAAGACCTCGGGGACGGTGAGCACACG
>CAYNUN010000012.1:6973-14805 GCA_964400345.1 uncultured Methylobacteriaceae bacterium | reverse complement strand
GACCGACGGAAGATCGACGGTCCGAGCGCATCGAGGCGCGTTCGGGTCTATGATTGCAAGTTCCTTGCCGGTCGCTCCGCCGGGTTTCCGACGCCTGCTCCGCTTCGAAGAAACGCTTGATGCGCCTCGAAAAAAGCGGCCCCGGACCGACGGTCCGGGGTCGCGAAGGTGGAGGTTCACCCTGACGGCGATCAGCCGCGGATCTGAATGATCGTGTTGGTGAGGGTCGTGGTGGTCTCGATCGCCTTGGCGTTCGCCTGGAAGTTTCGCTGGGCGGTGATGAGGTTCACGAGTTCCTCGGTGATGTCGACGTTCGAACGTTCCAGCGAGCCCGACTGGACCGTGCCGAAGCCGTCCGAACCGGCTTCGCCGAGCAGCGGATCGCCCGAGACGGATGTGGCGACGTAGTTGGCGTTGCCGACCTGCTTCAAGCCGTTCGGGTTGTTGAAGTTCGCGAGGATGATCTTGCCCAGCGCCTTCGTCTCGCCGTTCGTGTAGTTCGCGCGGACCGTACCCGAAGCGTCGATGTCGAGACCGTCGAGGCGGCCGGACGGGAAACCGTCCTGCGTCAGCGACAGCACCGAGAAGGGCTGCGAATACTGGGTCGAGAACTTGCCGTAGTCGATGTTCAATCGGATCAGGTCCGAGCCGTTGGACGGGTCGAAGGGCGAGTAGATCACGCCTTCCTTCGGCGAGATGAGCTTGCCGAAGGTGTCGAAGGTCAATTCGCCCTGGTCGAGATAGAGCGGGAACCAGTTCTGAAGCTTGTCCGGCTTCTGCGTGATGATGTCGCCGTTCTCGCCGATATAGAGCAAGTTGCCTTCGGAGTCGGTCGCCTGTTCCAGATTGGTGATGATCGGCACCTCGCCGCGCGTCTGCGAGACGTTGCGGAGACCGAAATTCGGATGACCGACGACGTTGAGCTGCGAGTCCGAACCCGTCGTGCCCGAGGTGAAGATCAGGCGATTGTTGTCCGGATCGAACCGGACCGTCACGCCGCTGACCGTCCGACCCGTGGCGGGATCCTCGATCTGGTTGACGCGTTCCTGAATCGCGGCGGCGAAGGTTTCACCCGTATAGGCGCGGATCGGCAGCCGGATCGTGCCGACGATGCCGTCGACCGTGAAGGTCATCACGTTTTCGCCGAGCGTCTCGTTGAGCACGAAGGTCTGGTTGAGCGGAACGATCGCGCGGTTGCCCGTCGCCGTCGCCGCCGTGGAGGCCAGCCCCTTGCCCGCGATGCTCTGCGTGCTGGTGACGAGATCGCCGCCGATGCCGAGCAGGAAGTTGGTGCCGCCCATGAAGGGGCTGTCCTCGGTATCGCCGAAATCGGCCGAGCCGACCGTCACGCCCGCGGTGGATCCGCCCGCCGCAATGGCCTCGATGCTCTTCACGGCGCCGTCGAGGCGGACGGTGGAGACGAATTTCGACCCGTCGGACGATCCCGTGACGAGCAGTTTCGTTCCTGCCCCGGAGATCGAATAGGTCGACCCGAACCCCTCGGCGAAGCGCCGCGGCTCGGTCGTGACCGTGCCGCCGACGCCGGTGCTTCCGCCGACGAGGGCGAGTTCCGCGGCATCGCCGTCCGCTTCGGCGAAGGTGACGACCACGTTCGCCCCCGACGCGGTGACCGTGCGGGCGGAGAAGCCTGCATTCCCGCTCAGCGCCGCGGCGACCTTTGTCGCGACGTCCGAGGCCGTGTCACCGCTGAGGACGGGGACGGTCACGCCGCCGACGGTGATGTCTCCGTCCGCTGTGACCGGGCCGGTGAAGGCGATCGTCTGGCTCTCCTTGTTGAGCCCGTCGACGAGCGCGGTGACGAGGGCCGAGCCCGACAGCGTGCCGCTCGTGCTGTTGGTGAAGGTGACATACGTCCCGCCGATTTCGATCGAGGCCGTGTCGCCGGCGGCGAGGGACTCGGTGGCGAAGTCGTAGCTGTCGCGCTGCGCGACGGCCGTGGCGTTCAACTCGGCTCGGCCGACCAGCACGCTGCTCGCCTCGCCCGTCTTGCCGGACACGAAGCTGAACTGGCGGGAATCCTTATTGTAGCTGACCGTGATGCCGAACCGATGGTCGAGCGGGTCGAGAATGTATTCGCCGTCCGGGACGAGATCGTTGCCCACCCATTCGGTGCCCGCGCGGATCAGCGTGTCGGGGCTCAGGGACTTCATCGGAATGCCGATGCTGGTTCCCGACTGCGGATCGCTCGGGACGAAGACCTGGAAGCTGTTGAACCGGGCGTTCAACTCGCTCGCATTCGGGCCGATCAGGTTGCGGTTGGCGGTGAATGTCAGGGCCCGGTTCGAAACGTCGTAGCCCACAGTGATCGGCCAAGTGGCGGGATCGTCCTGGTCGACCCAGGCGTTGCTCGCCTTGCCGAGATCGGACGCGCGGCCGTTCATCTGCTCGTTGAGCTTGCGCTGCACGAGGTCGATCATCGCTTCGCGGGTCAGCTGGAGTTCCCGGTTCGGCGCCGGTTCGCCCGCGCCGTCTGCGGGCGTTCCGGCCACGCCCGCCGAGCCGAGCAGATCGATCTCGATCGGAGACTGCAGGCCGTAGGGGTTGCCGTCGTCGTCGAGGCGGTAGAGGTCGAGCCGGATGATGTCGTTGCCGGAGACGACGTTGCCGCCGGGGGACCGTTCGTAGGTGTCCGTGATCTTCACGTATTTGTCGTCGCCGAAGGCTTCGTTGACGGCGCGCGTCATCTCGGCGGCGAGTTCGGTACCCGTATAGCTGCCCGCCTTGATGCTGATCGACACGGGCTCCGACCCGTCCACGGCGATCGTGAACATGTCGTTGCCCCAGAAGGGCGGATTCGACTCGTCCGCGCCGCCTTCACGCGTTTCCGCGTAGCGGTCCGGATCGGTGATGATCTCGACCTTGTTGCTGTCGGTGTCGCCGAAGTCGAAGCCGATGTTCTTCATCACGGCGCCGACGACGCGCGACGGCGAGGACGGCTCCTTGATGTCCTGCTGGTCGAGTTTGTAGAGCGGATGGGCCGCGCCCGGCTGGAAGGCCGAGTCGACCGAGGCCGGGTCGGACGTCACCTGACCGAATTTGTTGATGTAGAGGGTCTGACCCTGCTCGTCCTTGGCGGCGATGAGCGCCGGATCGAGCTGCTTGTCGCCCACGTAAACGTAGGTCTGCCATTTGTTGGTCGGCGAGGCCTCGGTCGCGTTCGACGTCTTCACGTAATAGATCGTCGCGATCGTCGGGTTGCCGAGCGAGTCGTAAATCGTGATCGAGGTCGAGCGGTTGAAGGTGGTCGCGTCGTCCTTGTTGAAGACGTAGGGATTGCTCTCCGTGTATTTCGGATTGTTCGGAATGATTTCCGCGTCGGCAGGCAGGTTCAGACCGAGTTCGATCTTGTTCGTGGCCTGCGGAAGACCCGAATTGACGGGCAGCTGAAGGTTGCGGGCGCTGTCGATGCCGGTGGCGATGACCGAGCCGTCGTCGTTGACCGGGAAGACCTGCAGATACTGGCCCTTCGAGTCGACCACGTAACGGTCGTTGTTGACGCTGAACGAACCGTTGCGCGTGAACACGGTCTGGCTCGACGTGAGGCTCGGCTTCATCGCGAAGAAGCCTTGGCCCGAGATCGCGAGGTCGAGCGCGTTCAGCGAGGACTGGATGTTGCCCTGCGTGAACTGCTGCTTGACCGATTTCAGGATGGTGCCCGAACCGATGGCGGAGTTGGCGTTCTGCAGCGGCGAGGTGGCGAAGATGTCGCCGAATTCCGCGCGGGCGCGTTTGAAGCCCGTGGTGCCGACGTTGGCGACGTTGTTCGAGATCGTCGCGATGTCGGCCTGCGCGCCGTTGAGGCCGGTCAGTGAGGTATAGAAGGACATTGTCTTGCTCGCTCTTCCGGATGTTGCGCGTTCGGGCTCAGTATTTGATGCTCTTGATGTCGCTCAGCCGCACCGTTCCGGCGCCGCCGACCGTGAAGGTCGCTTCCTCCAGACCGGTGCCGAGCCTCGCTTCGGTGATCGGGCCGTAGACGTCGACATTGGCGGCGGTCACGGTGTTGCCCGCCTTCATCGTCGCGGTGATCACGTAGCGGTCGCGGCCGACGGAATTGCCTTTGGCGTCCTTGCCGTCCCAGGAGAAGCCGACGAGACCGGCCGCGTTCGGGCCGAGTTCGAGCGACTTCACGAGCCGGCCCTCCTCGGTGGCGATGTTCACCATCAGGGCGGAGGCGCTCCGCTCGAGATCGATCGCGCCGCTGATCGCGCCGTCGGCATCGGCCAGAGCGGTGTTTCCGGGGACCAGCACCGTGCGGCCGACGAAGGTCGCGGCGGTGGCGATGCGGTTCTGCGAGATTTCGGTCGCGACGCCCGTCATCGTGCTGTTGAGCTGCTGGATGCCCGTGACCGTCGAGAACTGCGCCATCTGCGCGATCATCTGATCGTTCGACTGCGGCTGGAACGGGTCCTGATTCTGCAGCTGAGCCGTCATCAGTTTCAGGAAGTCTTCCTGACCCAGTTGCGACTTCGCCGTCGGCGCCGTCGCGCCGGACTGTTTCTTGACGCCGAGTTTCGCCAGCAGAGAGTCGAGCGTCTGCTGGGAATCCGCTGTATTGTTGATCGTGGCCATGATTCTGCTCCGCGTCTTACTTTCCGATGCTGATCGTCTTCAGCATCAGCGACTTCGCAGTCGAGAGGACTTCGATGTTGTTCTGGTACTGGCGAGAAGCTTCGAGCATGTCGACGAGCTCCTCGTTGGTGTCGACGCTCGCGGCGAAGACGTAGCCGTCCTTGTCCGCGAGCGGGTGATGGGGCTGGAACCGCTTGTCGGGCGTGGCTTCGGAGCGGGTGATCGCGACGGTGTCGACCGTGGCGACCCCCCTCCCCGTCGCGGTCGTTCCCGCATAGACGGTTTCGAAGACGGGCCGCATGGCCCGATAGGCCTCCTCCGGCGTACTCGCGACGGTGTTCGCATTCGCCAGATTCGAGGCCACGGTGTTGAGGCGGACCTGTTGCGCCGCCATGGCGCGACCCGCGACGTCGAAGATGTTGATCGGCTTCATCACTCGCCCCGCAACGCTTTGCGCAGACCGTTCATGCGGTCCGACAGGAACTGAAGGGACATCTCGTAGCGGACGGCGTTCTCGGCGAACTGAACCTGCTCGACGTGAAGTTCGACCGTGTTGCCGTCGAGAGAGGGCGACATCGGCAGGCGATAGAGCGCCTCGTTGCCGACCGCGGCGTTTCCGAGCGAGGCATGCTGAACATGCGTCGTCGCGAGCTTGCCGCCCGTGCCGAGGGCCTGCGTGTATTCGGCCTCGAAGTCGATGTCGCGTGCCTTGAAGTTCGGCGTGGCCGCGTTGGCGATGTTCGAGCCGAGAATCTCCATGCGCTGCCGACGCAATGACAGCGCGGTCGCCTGGGGCTTCAGGAATTCGTCGAGCACCTTCATGTCTGCCTCGAAGGACGGGTGGATGTCCGCCCCTCTTGCAGCAAGTGTCGTGCCGGCTTCGGCGCGAGCTTCTACTTCACCACGAAACGGGTGATAAGCACTTGTTCGACAAGCTTTATTTTTTCCCGCTCGAAGATCGCCGCATTGATGACTTCGCGGATGCGGCGGGCCACCATCTCCTGCCCGTCGGGCTTCGAGGCCGCGGCGAAGGTGAATTCGGAGAGGGCGGCGAGAATGTCGGCGCGCAAGGCGGTCTTGTGGGTCGTCAGCACTTCCTCGGCCTGCGGCCCGTAGCGCGTGACCACCGTGAGCTCGAGCAGAACGAAGCGTGCGCTCCGACCGAAATTCGAGACGAACTCGTCTCCGAAGGGGATGTAGCGCGGCGCGACCGGGCTCGGACCCGTCTGCGGCGCGACCTGAAGCTGCGGTCGCGGCGGTCCGGCCGCGGCGAGGGCGGCGGCGCGGCGCTGCTCCGCGGCGGCGAGAAGCTTCGCCTCATGCGCCCTTTTCTGGATGAAGATCCCGGCCGCGATGCCGCCCGCGAGCAGAAGCACCATCGCGAAGGCGATGGCGAAGGGGCCGGTGAGGGCGGCTTTGATCTTGCCCAGCATCAGACCCAACCGCCGCCGCGCGGGTTCTTCTTGGTGTCGGCGCTCATGATGCCGCGGATGGCCTGCGCGAAGGCGGAGCCCTTGGCGCTCGCGGCCCGTTGCTCGCGCGCCTCGGCCCCGGTCCGGCGCAGGACGATGTCGCCCGCGGCGTCAGGTTTCTCGACCGTGTAATAGGGATAGCGCGCGGCGAGGGCGTCGAGCGCGGCGAGAAATTCCTCGCGGGTCATGATCCGGAACCGCCCCTTACGCCAACACTTCCGAACGACGACGACGCTCCGACAAGGTGACGGGCATCGCGGAGACGAAGGCATAACGCGTCGCCGCCTGTTGATGAACGTGAACCGGATCGAAGGACGACCGCGCCTGCAGTTCGGCCAAGGCGGGAACAGCCTCGGACGGGGCTCCTGCGGGATGACGATGCACGATCCGCCCGTCGGGCGGCATCCAGGGGCGTTCGCCCATGGGCCGTTCGCCCCGCATCGCCTTGGCCGCGGCCGTGGCGCGGACATCCGCGAAGAGGTCCCGCGCGTCGATCGATCGGTCGGATTCGGGCGCGGAGGTCGCGATTTCCGCGACGGCGGCGACCGGACGCGCGATCTCGTTCCGCGCGGCGAGGGCGATTCCACGCCTCGGCACGGTCTGGTCGAACGGCGAGCCGGTCAGAGGCGCTCTGACCGGATCCGCGGACGTGAAGACCATCGCGATCCTCGTTGCTCGGTCGAATTTCTTCGATCACGCGTAACGCTCCGAAGATTAGACCAAGTCGACGAAAATCACCACCGCCGATGCGGTCGCACTTACGCCGTCAACGGATCAATGTTTCCGTCGCCGTCCGCAGCATTTCGGACTGCGTCTGCAATGCGCGGGCATTGCCGTTGTAGGCCTGCTGCGCGCGCACCATGCCGAGAAGCTCGTCCGCGATGTCGACGTTCGAGGCTTCGAGGACGCCCTGCTTGATGTTGCCGACGCCGTCGCCGCCGGGAACCGAAAAACGAGCCGGTCCGGACGTGACGCTTTCGGCGAGCTTGCTGCTTCCGACGTTCTTCAAGCCGTTCCCGTTCGGGAAATCGGCCAGCGCCAGCGTGGCGACGGGGATGTTCCGTCCGTCGGCCGTGGTGACGACGACCTTGCCTTGCTCGGAGATCGACACGCTCGCGATCGAAGCGGCCCTGCCGCCGACCGCGGAGAGAAGATCGATCGGCTGCGGTTCTCCGCCGATGACGTTGCCGGCCAAGGCCTGGAACCCGAGCAGGGTATTGCCGTCGCTGTCGACGATCCTGCCGCGGTCGTCCATCACCATGCGGCCCGCGCGGGAATAGACGAGGGACGTTTCGTTCTCGCCGGAACTCGCCGAGCCCAAGACGAAATAGCCCGGGCCCGCGATCGCCATATCGAGACTGCCCGCCGTTTCGGTCAGAACCCCCTGGGCGGTGCTGCGCGAAATCTCGACGACACGCGCTCCACGGCCGATTTCGAGATTCGGACGGAGGAAACCGTCTCCCGGCATCATGTCCTGGAAATGCGCCGACGAGCGCTTGAACCCGGCCGTGCTCGCATTGGCGAGGTTGTTCGAGATCACGCTCAGATCTTTCGAGGCCGCGGAGAGGCCCGTCAGGGACGTCTTCATCATGGGGGCTGGACCCTTTCGTTGCGCGTCGACATCAGCAAGCCCCGTGCCAAGCGGCGCGACGGCGCTGCGACTTTCCTTTCCGCCGGTTTCGGCGTAGCCAGACTTGCGAGTTCAGCGCGTTCCGATCGACATGCTCAAGCCCAAGACCCTTTCGAGCCTCAAAGCCAAGGCGCGGC
>CAYNUN010000012.1:0-6963 GCA_964400345.1 uncultured Methylobacteriaceae bacterium | reverse complement strand
GGTGGCGCAGGCGCGCGCCGCGCTGGCCGCGCGCATCGACGATTATTGGCGCTTCTGGTGCAATCCCGACGACTATTCCTTCGTGGAGCGTCGTGAGGATCCTGCGACCGGCAAGATCCGCGACGTCCATGTCCTCGCCCGTTGGCGCGACGATCATCCGCTGCTGTCGACGGCCGAAGGACGAACGGTCCTTTCGATCCGCTGGGGCGATCGGCTCCTGCCGCTCACCTCGCGCGGGGAGCAGGAGATCGTTCTCGAGGTGGTGACGCGCGACATCGTCGAAGCGCTCCTCGCCGAGATCAAGCACGCGGTGAAGAGCGGCGCGCTCGACGCCCATCTGGTCGGGTCGGAACCCGCGCTCCCCGCTCCGCAGGACTGAGGCTCAGCGGTCCCGGACGAGAATCACGTGGAGCCGCCGCGTCGGCTCGTTGCGGCCGAAAGTGCCGAGCGTCTTCAGATCGACGGACCACCGGCGGCCGGGAACGGTCGCGTTCGCCTCGCTCGTCCAGAAGGTCGCGGCGGGCAGGCCCGGCATCAACTGGGCGGCGCCGCCGCGGCAACCGATGCAGCCGAGCGCCTTGAACTCGGCCCGTGTCGGCAGCCGCCATCCCTCGCCCCCGCGAGGATCGACCACGCGGATCATCGCGGGCACGTCGGCCAGAGCGAGCCCCATCGGGGTGCCCGCGCATTCCGTCGCGGTCCATTTCTGTCCCAGAGCGCAGCGCCGCCATTCGATCCCGCGGACGAGGTCGAGCACCCGGTCGCCGCGCGGCACCGGCACGCCTGTCTCGTCGGCACGCAGGGCGGAGGAGACGAGCCCCGCCGCGGCGAGCAGCACGACGCCGAAGAGACGGCGGCGGAGGGCGCGGACGGTGTGGCGCGGAACGGAAACCATGCCGCTGTTTTCGACCGCCGCCCGCCGGAGCGCAAGCGCCGCCTCGCATCGGGGCCGTCTGCGCGCTTGGCCCGAGACTTGCTGAAGACGGGCTCGGGTCCGCTCACGGGCCGGAGGACGTTCCATGGACGCAGCAATGCTCATCGGCATCGGCGCGGCGCTCGGCCTGATCGGTTGGGCCGCCACGTCGGCGACATCGATCGCGGCCTATGTCGATCCGCCTTCGGCGATGATCGTGCTGGGCGGCACCTTCTTCACGGTGCTCGCGCGATCCAGCTTCGCCGATTTCGTCGGCTCGCTGAAGAGCTTCGCCCATTCCTTCCGCTCGGAGACGCCGGCGCCGGAAGACACCATCGAAAAACTCGCCGAGCTCGCCCTGCGGGCGCGTCGCGAGGGCTTCATGGCGCTCGATTCCGAGGAGATCGCGGATCCGTTCTTCCGAAAGGGCCTGCATCTGATCGTCGACGGCGCCGACACCGACAAGGTGGTCTTCCTGCTCGACAAGGAGATCGAAGCGGCGGAGACGCGCCACGCGGCGCATGTCGAGACCTGGCAGACCTGGGTCGAAGTCGCGCCCGCGATGGGCATGATCGGCACGCTGGTCGGCCTCGTCGCCATGCTCGGCAACATGCAGGACCCGAAAATGATCGGGCCTGCCATGGGCACCGCCATCCTCACCACGCTTTACGGGGCGATCCTCGCCAATGTCGTCGGCCTTCCCATCGCCTCGAAACTGCGCGGCCGCGCGGCGGCCGACATCGCGCATCGCCGGCTCGTGATGCAGGGCCTCGTCGCCGTCGCGCGCGGCGACAGCCCCCGCGCGCTCCGCGAAGGTCTCTCGGCCGGCCTCGCGCCGCGCGCCGCGCCGGTGCTTTCGGTGGTGAAATGACGACGCTTCGTCTCCCCTTCCGAGGCCGAGTCGGCGGCGCCGAGAAAGAAGGCGGCGCACGCCGCCTGCCCTGGACCGTCACCTTCGCCGACATGTGCCTGTTGCTGATGGGCTTCTTCGTGCTCCAATTCACGACGGCGGAACAAGGACGTCGCGCGGGCGTCCCCTCCGCGAGCCTGTCCGACGTCACGGGGCCGCGCATCGTGCCCGTGATCGGCTCCGCGCCGAATGCGCTGGCGGGCGACCTCGCGGGCTTCGAAGCCTTCGACGCGACGGATCCCGCGCGTGCGGGCCTCGCGCTGGGCCGCGCCCTCGCCGACGGCCGCGTGGAGATCGTGAAGATCGGCGAATCGCTCGTGCTGCACTTCACCGCGCTGGAAGACCGCAAGGACGAGGCGGATCTCAAGCGCCTGAGCGCCGACGCGCTCGAAGCGTTGGCCCGTCTCGCCCTCCGGCAGGACCTGGCGGCGGCGCAGCGGCAGGCGGAACGGCAGGTCGACTGATCGGCATCGCTCGCCGGATACGGGCATCGATCGATGCGAGAGCGTCCGAACGCAAGGCGCAGATTCCCTCAAGCACGGGCATGACGGCGGGGTTCAAGCGACGGGCGTCGTGGCGGAGGCCGAATCCCGGCCCGAACGGCGCCCCTGGCCCGGATGCGCTTCCTCGGAAGCGTCGGATATCGTCGAACGAAAAAGATAGGGGTCGCCCGCATGCGCGGGCCTGACGGCCGAGTCCTATTCGGGCTGCCGCGGCGTCGCCCGATCCCGCGCGGGACGAAGGGCGCGGATCCCGACCGGAGCGCGTCGTTGCGGACGGCTCAGGTCTCGGACATCCATTGCCGCAGCTTGCTCAGCGCGGCCTTTTTGAGCTGAGACACGCGACCCACGGTCACGCCCAGCACTTCGCCGATTTCTTCGAGGTTCAGCTCTTCGACGAAGTAGAGTTGGAGGACCAGCGCGTCGCGCTCGTCGAGCTTCTTGAGATTGGCGACGAGGCGCGTGCGCATCTCGTCGTCGAGCAGGGCGCTTTCGGGCGTCGGGCCGTCGTCGGCGAACCAGACCGAATGGTCGTCGTAGATCTCGTCGAGCGAACGCTGCGCGACGGGCGCGATGTGGTTCCGCCAGGCTTGGAACTCCGCCACGGTGATGCCGAGTTCCGCGGCCACGCGTTCGGGATCGTTCGGATCGTTGCCCGCCGCCTCGACGCGCTTCATCGCCGACGCGATGCGGTCGCGCCGTTCGACGGCCGTGCGCGTGAGCGCGAGATGACCGCGCAGATGATCGACGAGCGCGCCGCGGATCCGGACGGCGGCATAGGACCCGAAGGTCGCTTCGCCCGTGTCCTGGAAGCGTTGCGCGGCTTCGACCAGAGCGGTCATGCCGATCTGGATCATGTCGTCGATCTCGAACAGGTCGCGGACGCGGCCATGGACCTGCCAGGCGATCTTGCGCGCCAAAGGCATGTGGCTGCGGACGCGCTCGCCGATCTCGCGGGCGTCGACGCCCGCCACGGGATAAGAGCGGAAGTTCACGGGATGGCCTCCGCGCTGCGCGCCCCGGCCGGGGCGAAGGGAAAGAACCCGCCGGAGCGATCGTCCACGGGAGTCGCGCCCTGCCCCGTCAGCGCTTCGGCGATGCGTTCGATCGCGCGCGAGGCGGGACAATCCGGATGGGCGAGAAGCACGGGGCGGCGCTGCGTCACGGCCTGCACGAGGCGCGGATCCTGCGGCACGCTGCCGATGTGATGGAGATTGGCGGTGAGGAACTTGTCGGTGATCGCGCGGAAGCGCTTGAACACGTCCCGGCCATGCGCCTCATCCCGCGCGCGGTTCACGATCACGTCGAAATTGGTCCGTCCCGTCTCCTGATGCAGCACCTTGATGGCCGCATAAGCGTCCACGAAGGCGGTCGGTTCGCCGACGACGACCACGATCACGCGGTCGGCCGCCGTCACGAAGTCCACGACGTTCGCCTCGATGCCCGCCGCCGTGTCGACGACGAGCGTGTCGAGATCGGTCGCGAGATCGCGGAAGGACGAGATGATCCGGTGCCGATTCTCCGGCGAAAGATCCATGAGTTCGGACAGACCGCTGCCGCCCGCAACCAGCTTCACCCCCTCCGGACCGTCGCTGAGGATGTCCTTGAGCGGTGTATCGGAGGTGAAGGCGTCGGCCATCGTGCGCTGCGCCTTGCAGCCGAGCACGATATGCGCGTTGGCCAGCGCGAGATCGGCATCGAACAGGGCGACGCGTTCGCGGCGGCGCTGCAGCGCGATCGCGAGATTGACGGCGATGTTGGTCTTGCCGACGCCGCCTTTGCCGCTGGTGATCGCGATCGACCGGGGGTGCTTCATGATCGGATGTCTCAGTTCAGACGATCGGAAGCCGCGCCCGGGAGCGTGGCGAGGATGAGATCGCGCAGCATCTGGTGATCGGGCTCGGAGAGGCCGCGCACGAGATGGGGATTGTGGGCGAGCCAGGCGATTCCGGGGCCGCGGGCGCCGAGGCGACTCAGGGCCGTCATCGTGATGCGGGCCTCGTCGAGCTTGGTGAGCGCGAGCGCGTCGACATGCGGGTAACGGTCAAGCGTCGCATCGATCGACTCCGCCGAAAGATTGGCGGCCACGACGCCGCAGCGGACCATCGGCGCGAGCTTGTCGGCGCGCTCTTCGAGCACGGCGAGCAGTTCGCTGCACTCGTCCGGATTGCTCGGCATGTCGATGAACATCGAAAGCCGGTTCCCCGCGCTCTGGGCGAGATTGGTGAGCTGCGAAGGATGCTCCACGTCGATCACCGGCACGTCGAGGATCCGGCCATGGGCGCGCAACTGTTCGGCCGCGCCGAGACGATTGGTGTCGGCGTTGACGAAGGCGATCTTCTCGTCGGGCAGGCGCATGCGCAGGCGGGCTGCGAGCTGGGCGAGAAGCGTGGTCTTGCCCGCGCCCGAGGGGCCGAGCGTGACGACGACGCGCGGGCCGTCGGTGAGGATCGGCGGACGCTTGTGGAGCATGCGCATCGCGAGGAATTCGGCGAAGCGCGTGTCCGAATCCTCCGGCTGCACGGTTCCCGCTTGAGCGAGGAAGGCCGGAACCAGCGACTTGAGCCCGCCCAGCATCAGTTCGGAGCTGAGCATGGACTTGATTTCGCCGACCGACTTTTCGAGGGCGCGGAAGCGCTTCTCGTCGAACTCCATGCTCGGCACGGACGCCGGACGCTGCGGCACGGGGGTGGCCTTGGGCTCCGGCGCGGGCTTCGGCGGGAGGCCGAATTTCGGTTGCGGCCGGGGCTGAAGGAGCGGGTTGCGGTAGGCGTCCCGGTTCTCGGCGAGCAGGCGCGCGAAATGATCCCGCCGTCCGTCGAGTTCCGCGATGCGGGCGGGGGCAGAAGCGGCCGCGGGGGCCGGAGGGGCCTCGCCGAGCGGGGCGGGCGTCGCGACGGCGGCTTCCTCTTCACCGCCGAGGGGCGTGCGGTGACCCGCGATGATTTCGATGCCGCCCGAAACCTTGCGGGTCGACAGGATCACAGCGTCATGACCGAGTTCCTTGGTGATCTTGGCCATCGCCTCGCGGCTGTCTTCGGCGAACACTTTCGTACGATGCATCATGGCTCAGTCCTCACGCGGTTCCGCCGATGACGGCGACGACGTTGATCCGTTTGTTGTCCGGAATTTCTCTGACCGACAGCACGAGACCGTCGGGTACGCCCTGCCGCACGAGAGCGGCGAGCTCCCGGCGCAGGATCGGAGCGGTGACCACCACCAGCGTCTTGCCCTGTTCGGCGAGCATCGAGCTCTGCTGCTGGAAGGACTCGACGAGCTTGCGGGCGAGGCCGGGCTCGATGGTGAAATTGGAACCCTGCCGGCCGTTCTGAATGATCAGCTGTTCGAGGCCCGAATCGAGCGTGATCACGGAGAGCGGCTCCTTGGGCGAGCTGACCCGCTGGACGATCATCGGTGCCAGCGCGATGCGGCACACGTCGACCATTTCGTCGGACTCGCGGGACTTCGAACCCGCCAGCGCCTCGAGAATGCGGCGCAGATCGGTGATCGGAACCTGTTCGGCGACCAACGCCTTGAGCACATGCGTGAGCTGCGACAGCGAGATCGCCTTGGGCACCAGCCCGGAGACGAGGTTCGGAGCGCTTTTGGCGACGTGATCGAGCAGGAGCTGGACATCGTCCTGGCCGAGCAGGTCGGCGGCGTGCAGGCCGAGCAGGTGGTGCATATGCGTCGCGATCACGGTGCTGGGATCGACGACGGTGTAATCGGCCGCCAAGGCGCGGGACTTCTCGGACGGGTCGATCCAGACGGCGTCGAAGCCGAAGGTCGGATCCTTCACCTGCTCGCCGGGGATCACGAGATTGGAGCGGCCGCTCTGGATGGCGAGCAGCTTGCCGGGGATCACCATGTCTTCGGCGAGGACGACGCCGGCGACCGTGATGCGATAGGTCGAGGGCTGGAAGGCGAGATTGTCGCGGATGCGCACGGGCGGAATGATGAAGCCCACGTCGCGCGACACGTTCTTGCGGATGCCCGTGATGCGGGCGACGAGCGCGCTCTTGCCCTCGTCCTCGATCAGGGGGATCAGTCCGTAGCCGACTTCGAGCAGCAGCGGCGTCGAATTCGAGACGTCGTCCACGGTCAGCCGGTCTTCGTCCTTGGCGGCGGCGGCTTCGGGATCCTCGATGTCGGCCTCGTCGCCCTGTCCGGCAGCGGCGGGCGCTTGGGTGCCGTAGCGGGCGAAGGCGTAGGCGAGACCCGCCGCGACGAGGAAGAACAGGTTCGGCATGCCCGGAACCACGCCGATCAAAGCGAGGATGCCCGCGACCGCGTACCAGGCCTTGCGGTTGCCGATCTGCCGGATGAGCTGCTCGGCGAGATCGTTGCCGCCCGAATCGCGGGTGACGATGACCGCGGCCGCGACCGACAGCAGCAGCGCCGGGATCTGAGCGACGAGGCCGTCGCCGATCGACAGCGTGAGATAGGTCTTGGCGGCCTGCGAGAAGCCGAGATCATGCTGGGCCATGCCGATGATCAGGCCGCCGAAGATGTTGATGCCGACGATCAGCAGGCCCGCGATCGCGTCGCCCTTCACGAATTTCGTGGCGCCGTCCATCGAGCCGTAGAAGTCCGACTCCTGCGTGACTTCGGCGCGGCGCTGCTTGGCCTGTTCGGGCGTG
>CAYNUN010000011.1:0-15017 GCA_964400345.1 uncultured Methylobacteriaceae bacterium | reverse complement strand
CGATGAAAGACAAGCCGAGAATGTTGCATGAGGATATTCGTTTGTCGCCACGCAGACGCAGGCTGTTCGGTATGCTTATTCGAAACAAATCTGAATTTTCGTTCGTCGAGAGACGATCACGAAATGATGCATCGGATAACGACAAAAAGATCTTCGATATCAGTATATCATTCAACGTATATCTGCCTTTAGGGAAAGAATTCCGCAGAATATGCAATTTTTCGGAGTCGACGATGAATGTTCGGCAATCGCAATCGACGCCGTCGACCAAGATCGTGTCGTCCGTGATGTGCGCATCAGGAAGAGGCGTGCCGGAGACTTGATCGGTCGGGGCGTCTGGATGGTTCGCGGCGCGTTCGGATCGGATGCGGAGAGGGCGGGCTGCGATCCACCGCGCCCCGTTCCGTATCAGCGCCCATGCCGAGGCGATCCGGCCGATCCCGACGGGCTTCCGCCATCGCGGCAGCCCGCGATCGACGAGAAGCGAGCCGTCGATCTCGCGTCGCTCCGGTTCGCGGTCCACCGCCATGGCCCGGCAGATCGACATCCATTCCTCGAAGAAGCCGATTGCGGCAAGGCCGTCGCAAACGGCGTGATGAAAGCGGATCCGTATCCGCGTTCGATCATCGAAGCGCTCGACGAGAACCTTGAATCCATTGTCCTTTTCAAGGTCGATGCCGCCCTGCGGGTCGAGGCTCGCGAGAAAGGATCCGACGTCGAAGAAGAGGCAGCTGCAATGCGTCGGGATCCAGCAGGGCCTTCCGTCGGGGCCGCGGCCGATCTTCGAGGTCAGCAAGGGGTGTCGCGCGAGCGCGTCGTGGAAGCTCGCCGAAATCGTTTCCTCGTCCATGCCGCGTCCGAGATCGAAGACGGCTTGCGCCATCACGTCCGATCCGGCGGCCTGATCGTCGATGAAGAACCGCTCCAATGCCGTGCACGGCAACATCGCTGCGCGACCTCGGGTTCACGGAAGGATGGATGCACCGGCATCGACGACGAGCGTCTGCCCTTGGACGAGGTCCGCCAGAGGGCTGCACAGGAAGAGCGCGGCGTCGGCGACGTCGCTTGCCGCGAGCAGGCGGTCGCCCACCAACGTGTTGGCCTTTCTCGCGTCGAACATCATCTCGGAGCCCGGAAGACTGCGGGTGGAGTCGGTGTCCACCAGTCCGGCTTCGATGATGTTGATGTTGATTCCCGCGTCGCCGAGTTCGAGCACGAGATGCCGAGCCATCGCCGCGAGCGCGGCCTTCGAGGCGCCGATCAATCCGTAGGAGGGAAGCGCCCTGTGCGTTCCGGCGCTGGAAAGAACGACCACCTTGCTCCTTTGCGGCCTGCCCTTCATCAGCGGCGCCGCATGACGCAGCAGATGCAGCAGGGACAGCGCGTTCGTGTGCATCGCCGCATCGAATTGCGCGGGCGAGGCGTCCAGAAGCGGGCGGAAACCTCCCGAGGCGGCATTGTGGATCAGGATGTCGAGCCTGCCGAACCGCTCGGCGATGAAAGAACACATCGCCTCGCAATCTTCCGCTTCGCCGACGTCCGCCTTGACGATCGCGACGCGCGACCCCGCTTCCGCGATCATGGCCGCGGTCGCCTCGGCCTCGGCTTCCTGAGAGCGATAATTGACGATCACGTCCGCGCCCGCTCGGGCGAGTGCGAGGGCGCATGCCCGCCCGATCCCGCGGCTTCCTCCGGTCACAAGGGCTACGCGCTCGCGAAGTTCGATCACCGCTGCTCTCCCCGCCATACCGAATTGCGGACGGCCAAAGCGCATACCACCGAACCATGAAGCGCGAAGCGACCCTCGCCGCACGCTTCTTGGCCGTCGTCCCTGAACGTCCAAAGGAAGACGTCGGCATTCAGAACGGAAAAAGCGAAGCTGTCCGGCCTGAAGGGGACGTCGAGGGCCGTCGCCTTGTAGGCCGCCTCCCGCGCCGCCCAGCAGAAAGCGGGCCCGCCGCTCGACGGCAGTTCCCCCGTCCTGTCGCCCGTCGCCCAGTCCTGCAAAGAGGGGGAATCCCGGAGCGGTACGAGATCGATCCCGATCGAGTGTCGGTCGTCGATCGCCACGGCGGTCAGCATGTCGACATGCGCGAACGATATGCTCGCCTCGCAGGGACGCGTCCCGCGCGTCAGCACGGGCCTGCCGCTCGGCGACAGATAGGCGACCCGATACGCGTCGGCCGGTGTCGCCGCGTCGCCTTCGAAAAACTCCCGAACGGACCGCTTCACGATCTCGCGTCTGGTTTTCCGATCGCCGTCGAAGAGTTTCACCAGCCTCACGAGAACCGCCCCATGCGAAGCCCGCGCACGTCGAGAAGCGCAGCGCCTTCCGCGTCGAAGAGACTGAAATCGTAGAGCGAATAGGTCGGCTTCTGCTCGACCAGTCCGAAACGCATGGTGCAGATTTCGCCCTTGTGCGGCGCCCGGCCGATCGTCATCCGTCGGATCGCCAGCGGGCGTTCGACGCGGCGCCCGCAAAGGAAGTATGCGAACATTCCGCAGGCGTAAAAGCATCCGTCGACCAAGGCCACGGGGGAGCGGATCGCGGCCGCCGCATGGGAGCCCATGATGAGGGACGGGTCGGGGGCCTCGAGTTCGGACCATCCCCCGTCGCGCTCGAAATAGCTCCCTTTGAGCGTGCGGAGCAGGGGGCCGTGGATCAGTTCCGCATCGTCGAAATAGACGGACGGGTAGAGCGGGAAGGGAGCGGGCTCCGGAGAAAAGCAGGGAGCGCAGCCCTCGGGTCCCCAGCGGACCGTCCCCGTCACGGAAACGTCCTGCTCCTGCATCTCGCGAAGGGTCAGAACCTCGCCGAGGGCAGGGCGATCGATCACCAGCGTCGTTTCTCGTCCGAAGGGAACCTTGACGGGTCTCGAGATGACGAAGTCCGACAGAACCGGATGCGGGAATTCCGGAACCCGTTCCGACGAGGCTTGAAGCAGAAGTTCGACCGCCATCGCGGCGGGGAGCAGCGGCACGCCGCCGAGACGATGGTCGCGAAGGAACGGCTGGTTCGCAGGATCGAGCCGAACCTGCACCGTCGTGGCGCCCGCCGCGGCATGGCGGAGCCGATCCTCGGTGTCCGCATCCGTTCGATGCAACGGCAGCCGACGTCGATTGGCGGCGACGAGATCGGGCTCGGTGACGACGACCTCCGCCTCGGGAAGACCGGCTTCGATTTCCGAAAGGAAATGCGCGATCCCCTCGGCGACCGGCATCAGACCGATCCCGAACCCCTCCAAGAGGATCTGGATTCCGCTGCGCGCGGCCATGCCCGTATCGGCCCAAGCATGCCAATGGAAACAGGACGCCTTGAGCCCCGGGGTCTCGCGGCGCAGCGCGGCCACCTGTCGGGCGAGCAGTTGATTGGCCATGGAATAGTCGGCTTGACCATGGCCGCCGAATTGCCCGCTCGTCGAGCCGAAGGCGACGAGCATTCGGAGCGGCGGGCTCTGCCTGCGAGCGTTCAATGCCGCCGTCAGAAGGTCGAGGGCCCGGGTCTTCGGCATCAAGGCGCTTCGGAACGATTTCGGCGTCTTCTTCGAAAAACGGGCCGACTCCTCGGCGCCCGCTCCGTGCAGCAAGGCTTCGATCGGTCCGCAGAGGCGTTCGACGTCTTCGATGAGCCGGGCGACGGCGCCGGGATCCCCGAGATCGCAGGCGAAATAACGGGCCTCGAGACCCTCGGCTTCGTATCGTGCCGAAAGACGCGCGATGTCCGCCCTGCGCCTTTCCGTGCGCTTGTCCGCCGCTGCGCCCTGAAGACCTTCGATCGGATCCTCCAAGGCGGTGAGGCCGACCAGCGCGACCTTCATGCGATGACGACGGGCCAATGCGAACATGCACTCGGCCGTGATTCCGGAAGCGCCTCCGGTGGCGAGCCACACGCCTCGCGGCGGCTCCTCCGCGGACGACGACGGGACCGGGCGGCGATCCAGTCCGACGACCTTTCGCCCGCCCTCGGTCAGCGCGACTTCACAATGATCCGACCCTTCATCCAATTCGGCGATCACGCGCGCCGCGGAGACGTCGTTCCAAACGATACCGCCGATGTCGACGGCCCTTATCCAAGAGCCCGGATATTCCTGAGACAGGCCCTTCAGCAGGCCCAACAGGGCTGCGGCGCGACGGTTGAGACGGACGCCCGAGAGACCGAAATCGCCTCCGAGATCGACGAGCGCCAGCAATCGTCTCCTGACCGCTTCGCCGCGTTCCAGCGGGGCCAGCCAAGCCTGAAGCCGAGAGATCAATCGAGGCAGCGCCTCGTCATCGTCTTCGAAGGGCGACGTCGGGTCCTGTGACAGGAATGCAGGATCCGCGAGGATCACCGTGTCCGGTCCGTCCGCTGCCATCCCGACGTTCTGAACGGTCGCGTCGTAAGGCGGTTTCAGGGCATGAGAGAGGGCCGCAGCGATCGGCCCCTCGCCGAGCACGGCGGCCGATCCGCCGAGACCGAAGTCGCCCGTCGCGGGCGAGTCGGGGGCCTCGAGGAGCCGCAGGGCGTAGCGCAGCGTCCGAGGTTCCTGCGCATCCGCATCAATGGCGGAGGCGTTGTCGACCACGGCGATCGGCTTCGACCAATCCGGATCGAGACCGTCGCCTGCCGCCATCTTCAACACGCCGTCGACCAGACCGAAGGACAGCCAACGTCCTGCAGCGGACAGTTGAAGGCGTGTTTCTTGACCGTCCGCGTCGTCCGTCAATAAGGACGAAACGAGGCGTCCCCAGTCCGCCACGAATTCGTCTTCGCCGAGCCGGGCCGCCGCCGTTCCGGGGCCCTCATGGCCCCAAGACATGATCAGCCCCGGCCGTTCCGACGGGTCGCATGCGAGAATGTCTCGCCCCTCGTCCGGACCCATGGTCGCGATGTCGTCGAGCCGGGCGGAGGCCCCGAGCAGATTCTCCAGTTTTTCGTGCGCTCCGACGCGGATTTTGCGGAACCCGTGTCCAGGATTCTTGAAGGAACGCGCTTCCGTCAGGAACAGGCCTTCCTCGTTCCAACAGGCGACGGTCTTTCCGTTCTCCCGGATCGCCCAGTACTGCGAGGCGCCCGACGTTCCCGTCGCGAATTCGGTCGCGATGCTTCGGTCGAAGCTCAACAGGAAACCGGGAACGTCGTCGGATCGCTCCGCCGCGACCACGAGATCGAAGCACGGCCGTTCCGATCCGCCCGATCCGCCCGATCCGTGTCCGACTGCCGACGCCGCTTCGGTGTCCGTCGCTTGCTCCAGCTTCTGCGCGAAAAAGGTCTCGATGTCTCCGAGCGTCAGAAAATCGGACAGCGCGATGCCCGTTTCGCGCTTGATCCCGAACCGCCGCCCCAGTTCCGCGATGAGTTGAGCCTTGCGGATGCTGTCGATGCCGAGATCGGCTTCGAGATCGAGACCGAAATCGATCATGTCCAACGGGTAGCCGGTATGTTCCATCACGAACTCCGTGATCGACTCCTTCAACCGGTTCGGAGGTTTCGGTTCGGCCGAAGGACGGCTCACGGCGGGTGATGGATCCGGACGGCTCGGACGGCCGCTCGACGGCGAGGCGACGGCGAGCGAGCGCTCGCGGTTCCGAGTGCGGCGCATGACGCTGGCGTCGAACCGCTCGATATCGCCGCGAGGACGCTTGTCCGGCCGCCGCGAGGTGCTGCCCGCCGTGACGAGGCCCGCAGCCGCAAATCTCTCGCGCAGAAGCTCGACCGGATCCGACGAGTCATCTTGAACGCGTTGGTCCATGGGGATCACGGTGACGTCGGGTGCGTCCTTGAGGATCTGCCGGACCAGCGTCGACAACGTGCTCGACGGGCCGACCTCGATGAAGGTGCGGACGCCCTCGTCATAAAGCCTTTTCACCGTCGCGACCCACAGCACCGGCTCGGTGAACTGTGCGACGAGATTGTCGCGGAGCGCGGCGGAGTCCGGAACCGGACCCCCGACGGTCGCGCTGAACAGGGGATATGCGGGCTCGTCGAAATCCGCCGTCTCGACGGCTTGCGCGAAGACCGACGCGGCCCGTGCGAGAAGCGGGGTGTGAAAAGCGCTTCCGACGGCGAGGCGCTTGCAGGCGATCCGCCTGTCGGAGCAGATCGCCTCGAGGCGGTCGAGCGCATCGAGCGTGCCGCCGACGACCGTCTGGCGTAGTGCATTGACGGCCGACACCCAAAGATCGTCGCCCGCCTCCGAGACGACGGCGCGAGCCTCGGTCTCGTCGACGAGCATCGACAGCAGGCCGCCGTCGGCTCCCCCATGCGTCTCCAATGCCTCGGCCCTTGCGCGGACGAGGGAAGCGCCTTGGCGAAAGCTCGCGACTCCCGACGCCACCGCCATCGGGAACTCGCCGAAGCTGTGGCAGGCGAGGCAATCCGGCTCGACGCCGATGCGCTGCAGCAATCTCCAGGCGAAAAGGTCGCTCAGGAAGACGGCCCATTGCGTGTCCCATGCGGAGCGGCCCATCGCATGATCGGGACGCCATGCCGTCTCGGCGAGGGTGGGCAGTCGCAGGCAGTCGGCGAGCATATCGATGTCGTCCATGACCGCCGCCGCCGTCTTGGACCGGGCGACCATGGATCTGAAGCAGTTTTCGTATTGAGAGCCTTGGCCGGGGAACAAGGCCGCCGTCCTGCTTTTCCGGAGGCCCGCAGCGCGCTCGAGCAAGATCTCGCTCCTCATGCCGTTTTCCGCGATGTGGACGGTCGCCGTCGGTTCCTCGGCGGATTGCAGGATCGCGACCGAAGGATCGGCCGCTCCGAGATTTCCGATCAAGGGCTGCACGGCCTTCGCGGGAGCCGTGATCGCCGTCACGTCCGAAGCGGCCTCGGTTCTCACCCGGCCGATGATCGGATCCGTGGTCGACGCATCGGCCCGTTTCAGAATCAGGACGACGACCCCTTCGCCCGGCGCGAAGGAGTCGGACGCGGCGACGATCTGCGTCGGACCCGTTTCTTCGCCCGGTCGAGAGAGTTCGAGAGACAGGCCTTCGAAGGCGAAGAGGTCCATCTGCCGCTGTGCGAAAGCGCAGACGACCGTTTCGCAGGCCTCCTCGCTCAACACGTCCTGGGCCGCGGCGAGCGCGACGGCGGTCGAATGGCGTCCGGCATCGAGGGCGAAGGCGCCGCCCGTGAAGTTGAAGACCTTGCTGACCCGAGTGGCGAGAGAGCTTGCGGTGAAGCTGCCCGTTTCGTCGAGAAGCGCCGGATAGCGTTCCAGCAGAACGTCCTGATATTCGTGAAGCACCGTGTCGGCCGCGCTCCCATCGAGCCCGGCCTCCGTGAGGAGAGGCCGAAGGACGGCGCATGTTTCGGGCAGACGGAGACCGATCTGCAGCTCGTTCGAGAAATCGCCGCCGAACCCGGTCCCGACGATGACGGCGGTCGACTTCGGGTTCACGGGACCGGCCGAACGCAGGGCGCGATCCACCGCTTCGATGATCATGAACTGAAGCGGGTTGGCCGAAGCGATCTGCCGCGGCGGGATGCGGAACTTCCGCCAATCGAAGGCGTAATCCTTCAGAAATCCGCCTTTTTTCAGCATCGAGGTGAAAGGCCGATAAGGCCATGAACCCGATGCGCGCTCCGCCGACCATCGCGATGGGGGTACGTCGATCAACGCGGTTTCGCCGCGCGCCCTGCGCGCCGAGAATTCGGATTTGTCGCGACTGCCGGGCAGGATGCAGTCGGACGCCGCAATCCGCATCCGGCGGTTCGGGATGGACGCCGCCTCCGAGGCCCCGAGAGGCGTCGCGCCTCTCGAAACGACGAGATGCACGTTGATGCCGCCGATGCCGAAGGCGTTGACGGCGCCGCGCCTCGCGCCGTCGGGCATTTTTTCGGGCCAAGGCGCGGCGGTCTGCGCCGCAACGAGAAGATCCGAATCGAGGAGGGCCGGATTGAGTGCGCGATCCGAGACGCCCGGGGGAATCGTGCCGCGTTCCATCGCGAGCACGACCTTGACGAGGCTCGCGAGGCCGGCCGTCTCCAAGGTATGGCCGATATTGGTCTTAAGGCTTCCGATCGCCACGCGCTCGCCCGCGGTCAGGTGAGGACGGAGGAGCGTATCCAAGGCCTCCAGTTCGGTAGCGTCCCCGACCTGCGTACCCGTCGCATGGGCTTCGACATATCCGATCGTGCGGATCTGCTCGGGATCCGAATAAGCGCGACGCATCGCGAGAATTTGGCCGTCCGAACGCGGTGCCCAGAGGCTTTTGCCTCGCCCGTCGCTCGACATCCCGATGCCGTCGATGACCGCGCGAATACGGTCTCCGTCGCGCAAGGCCGCCGAAAAGGGCTTCAGGACGAGCGCGACCTGCCCTTCGGACGTCACCAGCCCGTCGGCGTCCCGACACAAGGGGAAGGAGCCCGTTCGACTGACGGACTGGGCCGCGGAAAAAAGGACGAGACTGTCGACCTTGAAATGGGACGCCGCCCCGACGATCGCGTGATCGATCCTTCCCGAGCGCAGGGCCCGCACCGCAACGGCCAAGGCCTGCAAGCCGGATGCGCAGGCCGCATCGAGCACGGCGGCGGGACCGTCGAGTCCGAGGGCTTCCCGAACGATACGGGCGCAGTCCGCAGCGCCGAGGGCTTCCATCCGCTCGGAGTTCCGTGCGCCGTATCGTGTTCTGACGCGATCGGTCAGTTCCGACGCCAGCCGCCGCGCGGCATCCGCACCGAGTCTCGCCGAGGCCGACGTCCGTTGCAGCAGTTCGGAGGCCTCGCCGATTCCCGTCGAATAGACGAGATCGCCGATCCTGCCGCTGCCTCCCGTATGCCCGACATAGACCCCGAAGCGACGCCCTCTCGGAATGCTCCGAGGATCGATCCCGGCATCCTGAAGTGCACGACATGCCTCCTGCAGGAAGATCCGATGCGCCACGTCGTAGCGACCGAATACATCCTCGTCGAAGGCGTATTCGGTGCGCTCGGCTTCCGGATCCGGCATGAGCCCCGCAAGATCCGTATAGGTCCGGGCCGTTCGTTGCGGTCCCCGATCCAGATACAGCTGTCGAAAAACGCGATCGTCAGCAGCCGGACCCCATGCCCGCGCTCCCGAAATCATCAGATCCCAGAGTGCATCGTCATCGCGCGCGCCCGGCAGACGACAGGCCAGACCTATGATGGCGATGGGCTCTTTCAACACGGGCGTACTTTTCGATTGTTCAGGGGTTTTGGTAGCTTCCGTGTCCATAAGGGTCAATCATTCAGGCACCGATACTTGGGTAAATTGGAGTTATGAACAGGCTTGCGACGTATTGGGACTCGATGGTAATCAAATCGCAGAAAGTTTCAGGGAGTCTCAAGATGCGTTCGCTGCTGATCGCCGGCGTGACTTTAGCCGGTATCGTTTCGACTGGTGCCGCCTTGGCCCAATCCGCCCCTGCAAAAGCAACCGCCCCTTCCTGGGTCGGGGCTTATGTCGGCGCCGCCGCCGCTTATTCGAGCGTTTCGAAGACGACTTCGGATCTCGAGCCCACCGGTTTTTCGGGTGTCGCCCTTCTCGGAGCGAACCTGTTCCAGCACTCGAACGTGGTTTTCGGCGTTGAAGGCGCCGCCGCGCTGTTCGGCAGCGTGAAGGACGGCGATGCGAGTGCCGGAGCCGCCTGGTCGTTCGGCGCCCGCACCGGTTACGTGATCGGCGACTTCATGCCTTATGTGAGCGTCGGGATCGGCCGGGCGGAAGGAAAGTACAGCGGCGGAACGGGACGCAACAGCACCTACTTCACGAGCGCGCTCGTCGGCGGCGGCCTCGAGGGCCGGATCACTCCCTCCCTCAGCTGGCGCGTGGAAGGCTTCTGGTCTCCTGCCCTGAACGCGCATGAACTGGGCGGCGCGTCGGTGAAGCCGAGCGCGATGATCGTCCGGACCGGTCTGACCTACAGGTTCTATTGATCCGGACCGTCTTTCCGTCTCGGACGTCTTCATGCCGAGAAATTCGGAGAACATTCCGGATCCGTCGATGCGGATGATGGGACCGCCGCGCTTCGGGAGAGGCGCGGCGGTCTTCGTCTTTTGGGCGGCATTTCTCTGGTTCGGATCCGACGCGCGGGCCTCCTCTCCCGAGGGGCTCTGGCGGACGTTCCACCCCGACAGCGGGCTCCCCCGATCCGAGGTCCGTTTGGAGATCGACCGGGGCGTCCTGCGCGGCCGGATCGAACGCGTGCTGCTGCCGTCCGACAAGGAGCACCCCTCTTGCGGGTGGTGTCCGGACGAATTGAAGAACGCTCCCTTCCTCGGCATGACGATCCTGCGCGGTCTCCGGCCATCCGCTTCGGATCCCCGGTCGTGGTCGGGCGGAAAAGTGCTCGATCCCGACAGCGGTCGCGTGTTCGATGCCCGCATTCGGCTCGAGTCGGATGGACGCTCGCTCGAACTGCGCGGCTTTTCAGGCAGCGAGATCTTCGGACGAAGCGAGATCTGGCGTCGCGTGCAGGATGCCGGGAAACATTGATCATCGGGCTTTCGGCCGCCGCTGCAGGGGCGTGGGTGAGCCGACAGGACGTTCGGATCACCTCGTCCTGTTCCTCGAAGCCGCTCGGCGCTCAGGGTCAGTAGCTGTAAACGAGAGCGACCATACCCGTGGATTGATATCGTTTGAGCCGGCCCAATTCAGGCGCGTTCTTGACCAAGTTCGCCTGCTCGAACGTCGTCACCCCGTATTCCACTCGAGTAGAAAGATTTCCGGAGAGTTTGACTTCCGTGCCTGCGCCAATCTCGAAACCGTTTCTCCGTGATCGAGCTCTCCGCCCTTTGCACCCGTAGGAGCCGTTCTTCTACTTCCGCTCCCGCGACGCGTCGGGCTCGCGGGGCAAGCCGACGAGGCGGCTCATCATCGTGAACACGCCGATGCGGTCCAGCAGGGCACGAACATGCTCGACGGCCGCATTGACGAGGAACGCGCGCACGACATGGAAAGCCGTAACGAGCCCGACGGACAGATGCAGCGTCTGCGCGGTGATCGCCATTTCGGCGAAACCGCCGGGCGATGCGCCGAGCGCCGCGCTGGCGAGATCGAGACCGCTCACCCGGGAAAGCAGCGCCGCATAGGCGCCCATGATCGCGGCCATGACGACGATCGCCCCCGCCGCGGCCGCCGCGAAGCGCGGCAGGCGCATCACGCTCTCGCGTCTGAAACGCGCGCCGACCGCGATGCCGATCATGAACTGGCCGACATAGAACAGCCATGTCGGCAGCTTGCCGACGAGGAGGCCGAGCGCCGCGGCCGCTCCCGTGCCGATCAGGGCTCCCAACATCCACGGGTTGTTGAACCGCAGGACCCGCGCAAGCCAGACCCCGCCCGCGCCGAGCGCGAGCGCGCCGAGCGTGTGGAGCCAGGGGAGAGGCCGGCCCGCGAGCCCGTCCACCGCATCGCCATGGATGTCGAGCGCCACGATGAGCGGCGGCAGAATGACGACCAGCAGCGTCACGCGGAGCGATTGCGCGAGCGCGACGGGTTCGGCCCGCGCGCCGGCGGCGAGCCCGATATTGGCCATTTCGGTGAGGCCGCCGGGCATCATGGAATAATAGGCGGTGCGGATGTCGACGCTGCCCCAGCGGGCCAGCGGCGCCGCCATGATGCCGCCCAGCACGATGCCGAAGATCGCCGTCCCGACCATCACGGGCAACCAGACGACGATCACCGCGAGGACGGCGGCGCTGATGTTCAGGCCGATGCTCGCCCCGATGGTGACCTGGCCGAAGCGGCGCGCATTGACCGAGGTGAAGACGGGCCGCCCCGCGACGGCCAGCGCGGCGGTCGCCACCAGCGGCCCGAGCACCCAGGCGAGCGGCACCCCGAGCCGATGGAACATGGCCCCCGCCGCAGCCGCGACGAGAAGCGCGACGAGCTCGCGCCGGGACGGGCGGCGCGCGGCGAAGCGGCCCCCGAAGCGCCGCAACCTCCGCCAGGTCGGCCTGCCCTGCGCCGTCACGGACGGCGCAGCCTCTCGACGAGAGTATGGGCGCTCTTCAGCGTCTCCATCCGCAGCACGGCCTCGATGAGGGCGTCCTGCTGCGCGTCGGTGAGGCGCTTGGAGGCCAGCTTGCGGAACTTCTCCACGATGTCCGCTTCGCTCGCGAAGGACGCCTCGCTGCCGCGCGGAGCCTCGCGCGTCTCGCCCAAGCGCGTGCCGTCCTTGAACTGCACCTCGACATGGACCTTGTGGCGGAACTTCGAGCCGAGCGCGGTGATCGCGGGGTCGTGCACGACCTCGACCTTCCGCGACAGGGCGATGCGCTCGCGATCGCCGACGCAGTCCTCGGGGAACTGGTCGACGAAGACGTCGCCCTCGAGCAGCAGCGTCGCCACGCAGAAGGGCAGGTTGAGCTGCGCCGAAGTCAGCCCCTGCGGCTCGTAGGGCCACCCGACATGGTCGACGGTGACCTGCGAACCGTGCACGACGATGCGCTCGACCTCCTCATGAACGAAGGGACGCCGCGCCTGGATGGCGCGGATGGCGTCGAGCGTCGTGTGGTTGCTGCCCACACAGGAGTAGAATTTGAGCGAGATGCGCATCGTCTCGAAGCCTTCGCCGAGCCCCCGCGACAGTTCCGAGAGGTCGAAACGGTCGGTCGAGCGCGAGAAGGTGGTGCAGAAGCCGCCATAAGGCGCTTCGAACACGTCCACGATGCCGGTGAAGCCGTCGCGCGCCAGAAGCGCCCCGTACAAGCCGCTCTGGGCCGAACGGCCGGCATGCATGCGCTTGACCATGGCGCCGTATTGGGCGGCCATCAGTCCGGCCGACTGGGTCCCGGCGATGCCGAGCGCGTGCACCGTCCGGTCGGCGCCGAGGCGCATCGCGCGGGCCGCGCCGGCGGCGGCCGAGAAGACGCCGACGGTCGCGCCCGAATGCCAGCCTTGGCCGATATGCTCCTGCCCCATGCACATGCCGACCCGCGGGCCGATCTCGTAGCCGGCCACGATGGCGGCCATAAGCTCCCGCCCGTCGAGCGGCGTGTCGGGCCCGACCGCGGCGAGCACCGCGGGCAGGGTCACCGCGCCCACATGCAGCACGCCCTGGCGGTGCACGTCGTCGAGCTCGAAACCCTGAACCTGCGTGCCGTTGACCAAGGCCGCATGCGGCGCGGAGAGCGCCTGATCCGTGCCCCAGACAGGGCTCGTCCGGGTGGCGTCATGCCGGCCGAGCGTCGTCTGCAGGATCCGCGTCCAGGGGAGGTCCGCCCCGTAGAGCGCGCAGCCGAGCGAATCGAGCACCAGAAGCTTGATCCGGTCGCGCACGTCGCCGGGAATGGCGTCATAAGCGAGTCCGGAGACGAAGCCCGCGATGGCGCGCGTGTGGGGATTGTCCGAGGCGTGGTTTCCCATCGGGCGGTCTCTCCATGTCGTGTCGATGCGGCCGGCGAAACCGTCGGCTCAGGTGGGCAGGACGGTGCGGGCGATCTGGGCGTCGAGCGCCTCGTAGTCGAAATAGCCGATCCGCTCGTAGAGCTCGGACCGCGTCATCATCGTCGGCAGCCGGTGTTCGGCCGTGCGGTCGCGGGCGAGACCCGTATAGAAGTCTTCGATCGCCCGGGCCGAGACGCGCATCGCCGAGACCGGATAGATCACGAGCTCGTAGCCGAGGTCGGCCCATTCATCGAGGCCGATCTGCGGCGTGCGGCCGAACTCCGTCATGTTGGCGATCTGCGGAACGCCGATCTCGGCGCGGACGCGGCGGATGTCGTCGTGATTGCTCAGCGCCTCGACGAAGATGACGTCGGCGCCGGCGGCGGCATAGCGCTTGGCCCGGTCGATCGCTTCGTCCAGCGAGACCGACGCGGCGTCCGTGCGTGCGCAGATGGCCATTGAGCCTGCGGCGCGCTTGGCCGCCTCGACCTTGCGGCACATGTCGTCGGCGGGGATCAGCCGCTTGTCGTTGAGGTGTCCGCACTTCTTCGGAAGCTGCTGGTCCTCGATCTGGATGCAGGCGACGCCGACCGATTCGAGCTCGCGCACGGTGCGCATGAGGTTCAGCGCTTCGCCGAAACCCGTATCGCAGTCCACGATGACCGGGAGGTTGGAGGCGCGCACCATCGTCCGCGCCGCCCGCCAGACGTCGTCGAGCGTCGTGAGGCCGAGGTCGGGCAACGCCATCGATGCGGACAGTGCGGCGCCCGAGAGATAGAGCGCCTCGAAGCCCGCGCGTGCCGCCAGCGCCGCCGAGATGCCGTCCCATGCGCCCGCCACCGCGGTCGCCTTGCCGGGCCGGCACAGATGCATCAGGTCATGGGCGACGGGGTTCGCGCCGTTCAGCCATTTCGCCGTCATGTTCTACCTCTGGGACATCGACCGCGGGGCGGAAGCGTGGAGAGACGGCCGCCGGTCGCGGTCGCCGCCCGCCCGCATCGCGGTCAGGAGATTGTTGCGGGAGGCGCGGATGTGCTGGGCCATCAGCGCCGCGGCGAGGTCGGCATCGCCGCCGACCACCGCCTCGGCGATCCAGCGATGCTCCTGAAGCGCACGCCGTCCGCGTCCGGGGCTCGATCCGTGCCGGCTGCGCAGCAGCGAGAACATGTCGCGCAGTTCGTCGCCGCAGATGCGCCAGATGACGTCGTTGCGCGAGCCCTTCAGGATCAGCAGGTGGAAATCCCAGTCGGCGTTGCCGCGCGGGTAGCTCGTGGAATTGGCTTCCGTCATCTGAGCGTCGTGGGCGTCGAGCGTCCTGATCAGGGCGTCGCGCTCGGCCTGCGTCATATGGATCGCGGCCAGTCGCGCCGCCGTGGATTCCAGGGCTTCGCGCACGTCGTAAAGCTGGGCGACGCCGTCTTCGTCGGGCGACACGACCCGCGCCCCGATATTGGCCTCGTAAGTGACGAGTCCCGACGACGACAAGATGCGGATCGCTTCGCGGACGGGACCACGGCTGATCCCGAGTTTCTGCGAAATCTCGAGTTCATTGATACGATCGCCCGGCAGAATCCGACCTTCATAAATTTCCGACCGAACAAAAGACAGAACTTTATCGGCCAAAAGCTTACCATCTTTGGAAGAAAGACTTCTGAGATCGCTATTGTCGACACTTTTAGACAT
>CAYNUN010000010.1:0-15856 GCA_964400345.1 uncultured Methylobacteriaceae bacterium | reverse complement strand
AGCGAGGGCGGAGCCCGTGTTCTCCTCCGCGGCGTCGGCTTCGACCGAGACGCCCGCCCGCGGGCGCACGACGGTGACGGTGCAGGGCGCCTGTGCGGCGACCTGAGAGGAGACGCTGCCGAGATAGCGCCGCATCATCGAATGGCCGCGTGCGCCCATCACGAGATGGTCGACCTGATTGTGTCGAACGAAATCGAGGATGGCGTCCGCCGGATCGACCGCTTCGAGCACGTGCAGGCTCAGGGCTTCCGCGCCGAGATCGAGCGGGCGCGCCCAGTCCTTCAACGCGACGAGGCGCTTGAGATAGATGTTCTGTCCGGAGGGATCGATCGTCTCGTCGATACGCACCAGCGACGTCTTCAGGACGGTCGCACAGACGAGCCGCGCCGCCGGATCCCCGGCGAGAAGGCTCTTCACCTGCCGCCGCACGGCATCGAGGATCGGGGCTCCGTCGTCGGCGGAGAAGTCGAGGGCGGCCATGACGATGGGCGCCCGGTCGAGCCGTTCCGCCACGCGCGTCGTCACGGGCGGATTGCGATCGTTGCTGCGCCACCAGTTCCGGACATTGGCGACGAAACCGGGAGCGCGGACGCGCTCGGCGCGCTCGGTGAGCACGACCTGATCCGGATGCAGCAGCGCATGGGCCAGCAGGCCCGCAGTGCGGAAGCGGGCGTCGGCGTCGACCTCGAGGCAGCGCAGGATGATTTCCTGCAGCCAGCGCGGACAATGCGGGACGACGGCGCGCGGCGGCGGCGGATCCTGATAAAGCCGGCGCCGCATGCCGGCACGGCCCTGCGGATTGCCGAAGGGCAGCCGCCCCGTCGTCAATTCGTAGAGGATGCAGCCGAGAGAAAAGACGTCGCTGCGCGGATCGGTCCGGATGCCGAGCACCTGTTCCGGCGCGATATAGGCCGGGGTCCCGATCGGCATGTCGGACTCTTCGGCGAGCAGGTCGGGCAGTTCATCGTGCCGGGCGAGGCCGAAATCGACGAGGACGGCTTGGCCCTCCTCGCGGAACATGATGTTGGCGGGCTTGAGGTCGAAATGGATGACCTGTCGCCGGTGGAGGGCGGCCAGCGCCGTCGCGATCTTCGCTCCGAGCGCCGCCACGCGCTCGGGCGCAAGCGGCGCGTCCTTGACGCGGGCTTCGAGCGTCTTTCCGGCGATCCGCTCGATCACGAGATAGGGCAGCACGGCGAAGTCGCCCGCCGCGATGCATTGCGGCACATGCGGGCCGCCGAGCCGCGGCAGGATCATGTGTTCGACTTCGAAGCCGACGATCGCCGACGGATCGTCCCCTTCGCCGAGAAAGGGCACCTTCATCAGCATCGGACGCTTCTCGCCGGGTTTGGTCACCCGCCAGAGCTCGGCCATGCCGCCGCGATGAACTTTCTCTTCGAGACGGAAGCCGTCCACTTCCGTTCCGCGCATCAGACGGACGCCGGACATCCTCAACCTCCTCGATGGAGCCTTTCGGCGAGAGACGGCGGCAGGCCCGCTCGAAGGATCTTCTCGGCCGCGGCGTCGACGTCGTAGGCGACGCGGCGCCAGGTCAGTTCGCGTCGATCCGTGTCGTAGAGGGCGTAGCACGCGGCCGCGATCCCGTCCCTCGGTTGTCCTACGGACCCGATCACGGCGAGCCAGCAGCGGGACGCCGGAAAGGGGACGGCGCGATCGGCGGTCGGAACGAAGGACGCGGCGGGACGCGCGGGCGCCATATGATGCAGCATCGGGACATGGGTATGGCCGCAGAAGGTGATGCGGGCATCGGTCCGGCGCATGCTGCGCTCCGCCTCGAGCGGACCGGTGACGTAGCCCCAGCTTTCGGGCGCCCAGCCGTTGGCGTGCACGAACAGCCGCTCGTCCTCGCGCAGGAGGAGCGGCAAGGACCGAAGCCATTCCGTCCCGGCGGAGTCGAGCCGCGTCCGGGTCCAGCGGATCGCCTCGCGGGCGCGGGAATTCATGTCCTCCTCGGAGGCGAAGACGGCCTGATCGTGATTGCCGAGCAGCGCGAAGGCCCCGTCCTCGACGAGGCGCGCGCAGACGTCGACCGTCCAGGCGGGATCGGCGCCGTAGCCGACATAATCGCCGAGCAGCCCGATCCGGTCGAAGCCGCGCCGCCGCGCGTCGATCAAGCAGGCCTCGAAGGCCTCGCGATTGGCGTGGATGTCGGAAAACAGGGCGATGCGCACCGGATCCTCCCGCCCGTTTCCATCGCATCGGCGCGGGCGATCGTAAAGCGACCCTTTCGCAGGAGCGTCAGGGGCGGATCAACAGCGCACGCGCGTAGGGCGTGAGATCGGGCGCGACGGCGACCCAGGGGATCGTGACGGATTGCGGCCCGGCCGCATAGGGCGCGACCTCGTAGACGTTGAAGAGGATCGAGAGCCCTTCCGGATCGAAGGTCCAGGCGGCGGGATCGACGACGCGTTTCGCGACGGCCTCGTCGATGTCGTCGAACAGATCGTCGCCCGCCTGTCTGCGGAGTTCGTCGATCGCGAGCGCCTTCAGAACCGCGGAGGCGGTCGGGGCGGCGAAAACGTCCCCGAATTCGAGCGCCCGTCTTTCGTCCAGCCGCAGATGGCGGAAGCTCGCCCCCGCAATCGGATGCGCGGCCCCGTGTCCGTAGAACTCCGACGAGATCGTCATGGTCACGATTCCGGGGCGCGGCATCGTCGGCACGACCGTGACCGTGGTGTCGCTCGCGCGAGCGTCGATCGACACGTCCGCGGCGGCCGCGACGGCCGCGGCGGCTTCGGCGTTCAGAAAATCGACGACCGCCGCGTCCGGCCCCGTGACGAAGGGGCGCTCGAGGACATGGACCGCGACGGGACGGAATCCGCCCGCGGAACGGTCGGCGTCGAGGATGCGGAAGCGCTGCACGGGTACGACGGCGAAGGGGCCGACGACCTCGGGCAGACGATCGAGCAGCGCGATGCGCTCCTGATATCCGCGCAGCAGGCAGGCCGCGGCTTCCTTCCTGTCCTTGAAGACGCGACCCTTGCCGTCGTCGGAGCAGAAGGACGGGAGATAGGGGATCCACTCGCGCTGGCCGAGCCGGAGATGGGCGCGGGCGGCTTCGGGCGAGCGCTCGACGGCGGCGCGATAGGATGCAGCGAGCGCCACGTCGGCTGCGGACAGCGCGGGCGTCGAACAGATGAGCTTTTCATGCGGCCGCGAAGCCTTGGCGCAGTCGAAACTCGCCGCAGGAGCCGGAGAAGCCGCGCCGAGCGCTCCGACGACGGCGAGGAAGGCGATGAGGATACGCGACATTCGTTGCCCTCGATTCGGGCGCAGGATGCGCTTCGCCGCGAGAGACGGCAACGCTTCCGTTCAGGCCGCGACGACGCCCTCCTCGGCCAGCACGCAGCGGACGAGACGTCCCGGACCGAGCGCGACGGCGGGCGGCTTGGCGGCGCGGCAGCGCTCCGTCGCATGGGCGCAACGCGGCGCGAAGGAGCACGAGGTCGGGGCGACGTCGAGCGGCGGCGGCGCGCCCGGGATCGCGTCGAGGCGGTTGCCCTTCTCCGCGCCGTGCAGATTCGCGGCGAGCAGACCCTTGGTATAGGGGTGCTTCGGGTTGCGGATGATGTCGCGGACGGTTCCCGTCTCCACGAATTCGCCCGCATACATCACCGCGATCTCGTCGCAGACTTCCACCGCGACGCCGATGTCGTGGGTGACGAAGATCACGCCCATGCCGAACTCCTTCTGGAGTTCGCGCAGGAGCAGAAGAATCTGCATCTGCACGGTCGCGTCGAGCGCGGTGGTCGGCTCGTCGGCCAAGAGCAGCTTCGGCCGGCAGGCGAGCGCGAGCGCGATCATCGCGCGCTGACGCATGCCGCCCGAAATCTCGTGCGGATAGGCGGCGAGCCGGCGCTCGGGAGACGGAATACGGACGCGCTCCAGCATGGCGAGCGCCCGCTTCATCGCCGATTTCCGATCGAGCCCCTCGTGCCGCTCCACGGATTCGGCGATCTGTTCGCCGATCGTGTAGACGGGGTCGAGCGCGAGCATCGGATCCTGGAAGATCATCGACACGACGCCGCCGCGATGATCGGCGAGCTCACGGCCTTCGAGCGCGAGGACGTCGCGGCCCTGCACCTCCACCACGCCGCCGATATCCGTGCGCTTTTCCGGCAGAAGACGCAGCAGCGTCTTGAGCGTCACGCTCTTGCCGGAGCCCGATTCCCCGAGAATGCCCAGCACCCGACCGGGCGCGAGATCGAAGCTCACGCCGTTGACGGCGAAGACGTCGCGGGCTCCCTTGAAGCGGACCGTGAGGTCGCGGATCCGGACGAGAGGCTGGTCCTTCGCGGTCATGCGGGCAGTTCCGAAAGCGTGTGGCCGGTGTCGACGCCGCCGACATGGCAGGCGGCGAAATGCCCTTGCGCGGCGCGCGCATGCAGCAGGGGCTTCTCGCGGGAGCAGACGGGCTCGGCGAAGGCGCAGCGCGTATGGAAACGGCAGCCGGGCGGCGGATTGATGGGATTGGGCGGATCGCCCGTCAGAACCACCGCTTCGGTCCGGCTGTCGGGATCCATCGACGGCATCGAGGCCAGCAGCGCGCGGGAATAGGGATGCGCGGGCTTCGCATAGATGGCGTCGACGGGACCGATCTCGGCCACTTCGCCGAGATACATCACCATGACCCGGTCGGACATGAAGCGCACGACGTTGAGGTCGTGCGAGATGAACACGTAAGTGAGGTCCAGCTCGGCCTTCAGATCCATCAGCAGGTTGAGCACCTGCGCTTCGACCGACTTGTCGAGCGCCGAGACGGCCTCGTCGAGGATGACGATCTTCGGACTCAGCGCGAGCGCCCGGGCGATGTTCACGCGTTGGCGCTGCCCGCCGGAAATCTCGTGCGGATAGCGGCCCGCGAAGCGCTTGGGATCGAGACCGACCTTGACGAGGAGATCGCGCGCGAGGCGTCGCGCGTCGGCGTCCTTCATGCCGTGCACGGTCGGCGCGAAGGCGATCGAATCCTCGAGCGTCAGGCGCGGATTGAGCGAGGCGTAGGAGTCCTGGAACACCATCTGCACGTTGCGGCGCAATTCGGTGAGCGTCAGATCCTGCCCGAGCTTCCGCCCGTCGAAGACGATCTCGCCGTCGTCGGGCGTGATGAGATCCACCAGCAGGCGGGCGGTGGTGGATTTTCCGCAGCCGGATTCGCCGACGATCCCGAGCGTTTCGCCCTTCCTCACGTCGAAGCTGATCCCGTCGACGGCGCGCACGGTGCCGGTGGAGCGGCCGAACAGGCCGCCCTTGAGCGGGAAATGCTTCACGATCCGCCGCACTTCGAGAAGCGGGCGCTCCGCAGCGGGCGCGGCGGAAGGCGCTTCGGCCACGGGTCCTGTCGTCATGAGGGCTTCGGTCATGCCTTGATGTCCATCGCGGAGCGCAGTCCGTCGGACAGCAGGTTGAAGGCGATCGAGGTGATGAAGATCATCACGCCGGGCAGAGCGGCGACCCAAGGCTGGACATAGATCGCGTTGCGCAGCGTGTTGAGCATCAGGCCCCATTCCGGCTCCGGCGGCTTCACGCCGAGACCGAGGAAGGAAAGGCCCGAGGCGAGGATCATCGACACGGAGATCAGGCTCGTCGCATAGACGAAGATCGGACCGAGGACGTTGCCCAGAACATGGACGCGCACGATCGTGAAGCCCGACGCTCCGGAGGCGCGCGCCGCTTCGACATAGTCGATCTTCCGCACCTGCGTGGTCACGCTTTCGGCGATGCGCGCGATGGGCGGGATGAAGACGATGGTGAGCGACAAGAGCCCGCTGAAAATGCCCGCCCCCAACGCCCCCGACAGGGCGATGGCGAGCAGCACGGACGGGAAGGCGTAGAACACGTCCACCGTCCGCATCGTCAGCGAATTGAATTTGCCGCCGATGAAGCCCGCCGCGATGCCGATGACGGAACCGATGCCGAAGGCGATGAAGACGGGCAGGATCCCCATCAGGAGCGACAGACGCGCGCCGTAGATGAGGCGCGAGAGCATGTCGCGGCCCAATTCGTCCGCACCGAGCGGATAGCCGGGCGTCCCGATCGGCCGAAGCCGCCGGAGCATGCTCGACTTGTAGGGATCGGCGGGCGCGATATAGGGGGCGAAGATCGCCATCAGCACGAGGGCGAGGATCACGACGAGCGCGATCATCGCGACCTTGTCGCGCGACAGGCGCTTGAGCACGAGCGACCAGTAGCCCGGCGAACGCTCTGCGGGGATGACGGGAACGGCGGCGGACGGCGAGAAGATGTTCATGGCGTCACGACCGCTGGACGCGCGGATCGAGCGCGCTCTGCATCACGTCCACCGCGAGATTGAGGAAGACGAAGAACATCGCGAGCACGAGAATCACGCCCTGAAGCAGCGGAATGTCCCGCTGGAAGATGGCCTGACCGAGGAGGAAGCCGGTTCCGGGCCAGGAAAAGACCGTTTCGATCAGGATCGAGCCGCCGAGCAGATAACCCAGCTGCAGCCCCATGACCGCGAGCGCGGTGGGCGCGGCGTTCTTGACGACGTGCCGGAGCACGCCGGTGTCGAACAGGCCCTTGGCCTTCAGACCCTGCACGAATTCCTGGCTGAGGATGTCGGCGACGAGCGCGCGCACCGTGCGCGCGACGATGCCCATCGGGATCACGCTCATGGTGACGGCGGGCAGGATCAGATGCTTCACGTGCGCCCAATCCCATTCCCAGGCGCCGGAGCCGCCGGGACCGGCGCCCGTAGCCGGAAGCCAGTTGAGCTGAACCGAGAAGATGATCACGAGCACCATGCCGAGCCAGTAATGCGGCACGGAGACGCCGATCACGGAGATGAAGGAGGCGATCTTGTCGACCGCCGTATCGCGGAAGAAGCCGGCGACGAAGCCGAACAGGCAGCCGAAGACGAAGCCGATGACGGTCGCGACCACCGAAAGCATCAAGGTGTTGCCGACGGCCTTCATCAATTCTTCGGTCACCGAACGACCGGTGGCGATGGAATTGCCGAGATCTCCCTGAAAGACGTTGCCGAGCCAGATGAAATATTGAACGGGCAGCGGCTTGTCGAAACCATAGGCACGACGGAGCTGCTCGCGCAGCTCCGTCGAAGCGTCGGGGGGCAGCACCGAGATCAACGGATCCCCGGGGGCGATATGCACCAGCATGAAACAGACGATGCTGACGCCGACCGCCACCGGCAGGACGTAGACCAGGCGCTTGAGCGCGTAAAAGAGCATACGCGGCTCAGTCCACGGACATCGTGGCGATGTCGATGAACCAGCTCTTCGGCTGGACGACGCCCTTGACCTTCGGGCTCATCGCGCGCGGTCCGACGTCGTGGGCGATCCAGACGAAGGGCGCTTCTTCGACGATGCGCTTGTGGAGAGCCGCCAGAGCCTTGTCGCGTTCCGCCGCATCGAAGGTCGTCCGGGCGGTCTCGATCAGGCGATCGAATTCGGCGTTGCCGAAATGGCCCCAATTGTTCGACACGGGCGGGAAGGTCTTCGTCGAGGTGAAGCGCACCATCGCGAAGAACGGATCCATCGCCGCGAAGCTCACATTGATCGCGTGAGCGCCGCGCGCGCTTTCGTCCTTCGCGCCCTTGCGCCAGTTCGTGAAGAGCGTGTTCCACTCGATCACGTCGAGTTCGACGTCGAAGAAGCACTCCTTCAGCGACTGCTGAACATATTCGTTCATCGGGATCGGCTGCATCTGGCCGGAACCCGAGGCGGAGGTCTGCACCTTCACCTTCACGGGCTTGGCGGCCGAGAAGCCCGCTTCCGTCATGAGCTTCTTGGCGGCGGCCGGGTCATATTTGATGTTGAAGGACGGGTTGCCCCACCAGGGATGATCCGGCGTGACGGTGCCCTTGGGCGCGGCCATCAGGCCGTTCAGGAGGGTCCTGAGCTCGTCGCGGTTGATGCAGAGATTGGCCGCGTGGCGGACGCGCTTGTCGAGCCAGGGCGAGCCTTCGGCGAAGGAGAGCTGCCACGGCCACACATGCGGCTGCTGGTTCGTATAGAGGGTGAAGCCGCGCTGACGGATCTGCGGCAGAACGTCGGGCGCGGGCGCCTCGATCCAATCGACCTGACCGGAGAGCAGCGCCGCGGTCCGGGCATTGGCGTCGGGAAGAGGCGACAGGATCACGCGGTCGATCTTCGGCACGCGCTTGGGATCCCAGTAGCTCTTGTTGGCCACCATCTCGAAGCGCTCGCGCGGCATGAGGCGCACGCCCTTGAACGGACCCGTGCCCGACGGATCGCCCGCGAAGGCGAGCCAGGCCTGCTTGGCGCGTTCGGCCGGATCGGTGACGTTGGCCGGAACGGCGGCGAGCTTCGCGCTCCAATGCGCGGGCGACGCCATGAAGAGGTTGGTGAGGTTGATCGGCAGGAACGAATCCGGCTCGCTCGTGGTCAGCTCCACCGTGAGGTCGTCGATCTTCCGCGCTTCGCGCAGCGTCGGCATGCGCGAGACAGTGACGCCGACCTGATCGGCGGCGAAATGCGGCGCTTCCTTCTTCAGCACCTTCTCGACGTTCCAGACGACGGCGTCGGCGTTGAAGGGCGAGCCGTCATGGAACTTCACGCCGGGGCGCAGCTTGAACGTCCACTTGGTCTTGTCCGCGGGGTTCACCGACCATTCGGTGGCGAGACCGGGAATGACCACGCTGGCCTTGTCGGCCGAGCTGAGGTCCCAATTGGTGAGACCGTCGAACATCGGAATGCCCGTGAAGCGGTTTCCTTCGAAACCCTGGTCGGGCTGGCCGTGGGTCCGAGGGATGTCCGCGGCGGTCATGCCGATCCGGAGCACTTTTTCCTGCGCGGACGCGACCGTCGCGAGGCCCGTCGAAATCATCAGAGCCGCACCCGCGGCGAAGAGGGTCTTGAACTTCATGTCGAACGAATCTCCCCAATGGCGCCGGCAGGCGACCGTTTATCGGCGCACGCTCGTCCCGCCGCCGGATATCCGGATTGGCAAGGAGCGTGCCACGGCTTTTCGCCGCAAATTATTGGGGCGACCCGTCGGGTCTGCCCAAGGATTAAACATCCGTGTTTCTTCTTATGCCGTAGTTTTGTGCAAAGCCGCGCGCGGCGCAAGAGCCCCGATACGGGTTACGGACGCCGAAGATCGCCGGCGCAGCGGAAACCGATATAGACGACGGCGGTGTCGGCGGGCTTGCCTTGGCGGTGGTCGCGATGCATCTGCGCGGCGCCGTACCACCACGATCCGCCGCGCGTCGGCCGATCGGCGACGGTACCGCCGTCGGTCCATTCCCACGCATTGGCGCCCATGTCGAAGAGGCCGTTCACGCCCGGCCGCGTCGTTCCGGCCCGCGCGTGACCGATGCCGCGGGTCAGGCGATCGCTGCGGTCGAGGGCCGCCGTGCGGCCGCAGTCGCGCAGACAATTCGCGCCCTCGGGCGTTTCGCCGGTCGGATAGGGATAGCTGCGTCCGGCGACGAAGGGCGCGGGCGGATTCGTTCGTCTTTCGACATGGGCCGCTTCCATCCATTCCGCATCGGTGGGCAGGCGCTTGCCGGCCCAGCGGCAGAAGGCGGCGGCCTCGTCGAAGGTGACATGGACGGCGGGCTCGTCTTCGGTCGCCGGCAGGCCGAAGGGCGTGCGCCAGGTCCAGCCCGGCTTCTTCGTCCATCCCGCTTCGAAGACCGAGCCGCCGCCGTCGCGTTCGGCCTTCGTCACGGTTCCGGTCGCCTCGACGAAACGCCGGAAGGCGCCGACCGTCACTTCCGTTCTGTCGATCGCGAAGCGTCCGACGGGCTGCATGTCCGACGCGGCGGCCGCGTCGGAAAGAACAAGTCCGAGAAAAAGAGCGAAGACGCGCATGGCGGGTGGTGTCCGGTCCGGTCGTTGCGCGTCTTCAGATGGCGTCGAACCGCGTCCCGACAACGGGACGCGGCGTCGCGACGTTCAGGTCCGCTCGAAACGGATCGGCTGCGCGCCTTCCCACAGGCAGGCCTTGCCGAGGGCGGCCACGTTCTCCAAGCCCGACGTGATCGTCAGGAAGTGGTTGCCCGCGAGCTGACCGACCTTGCTGGCGAAATGCACGCCGCCATAGGCGAGCAGGATCTCGGTTTCCGAAATGCCGCCGGGATACAGGATGAACTGCCCGGGGGCCGGGTAGCTCGTGTGGTTCTCGTAGTCGACGCCGAACTGGTAATCGCCGAGCGGCATCCACACGCCCTCGCCGCTCCAGCGCACGTGCACGCAACGGCTTTCGAAGGGCAGGCGCTCGAGGAAGGCCTTGCAGGTCTTGGGGGCGGCTTCCTCTTCGAGCTTGCCGAGGAAGGTGAAGGGGCCGGCGATGATCTTCAGCGTCGTCATGGGATCCTCACGAAACGGAGCGTCGGCGGACGCATCCCTCGTGGGTCATATAGCGTGAACGGAGCCCCGTCTCCAACCGGCGGGACAGCGCGACCGGCCGATGACGGGAGCCCGACGCCGCCCGTTGAACCACACGCCGCGGGCGGGATTTGTCCGAAACGGCCGTCAGCCATGCACGAGCGGGATTGCGGTCTTGCAAAAGAGACCTTTACCATCAGCGCATCGGGCGGGGGTTCGAAATACACTGAATGAGTGCCGTCGTTGACATGAAGGCGGGTCGATCGGGGGCGACGGATCGCTTGCGCGCAGCGTTCTCGTTCCTGCTTCCTCTGCTCGTCCTGGTCGGCGTCTGGGAAGGCACGGTCCGTTTCTTCGACGTTCATCCCGGCGTGTTTCCCGGAGTGGCGGCGGTTCTCGGGGCCGGGGCCGAAAGCATCGCGAACGGGACGCTGTTCCTGCATATCGGGGCGAGCCTCGGCCGCGTGATGACGGGAACGGCGCTGGCGATCCTCGTCGGCGTTCCGCTCGGCGTCCTGATGGGCGTGAGTCCGGGCGTATCGACGCTGCTGACTCCGCTGTTCCGCTTCTTCTCCGTTCTCGCGGGCATCGCCTGGATCCCGATCGCGACGCTGTGGTTCGGCTACGGCTTCGGCGCGATCACCTTCGTGATCTTCAACGCGGTGTTCTTCGTCGTCGCCTACAACACGCTGCTCGGCGTCTCGAGCATTCCGCCCGCGCTGCGCAACGCCGCCTGGTCGCTCGGCGCGGACAGGAAGACGATGCTGTTCGAAGTGCTGCTCCCCGGCGCGCTGCCCAATATCGTGACGGGCATCCGCACGGGTCTCGGCTTCGCCTGGCGCGGCCTGATCGCGGCCGAGATGATCGCGACGAATATGGGCCTCGGCTACATGCTGTTCCTCGCCCGCGACTTCTACCGCACGGAGCTGATCGTGTTCGGCATGGTGGTGATCGGCATCCTGTGGCTGCTGATCGACCGGCTGATCCTCGCGCCGCTGGAGCGCCGCACGATCGAACGCTGGGGGCTGGTCCGATGAGTGCGGGCGTCTCGGTCAACCCCTTCCTGCGCCTCTGGAGCGGCTATCTCCGCCTCGTGGCGCGCCGTCCGGTCCTCGGCCAGATCCTGCCCTTCGTGCCGCTCGTCCTGCTCTGGGCCGCGGTGGTGGAGGCGGGTCTTTTCCCGCGCGCCTTCTTTCCCGGACCCGTCGACGTGGTCCGGTCCTTCGTCGACCTGACATGGAAGGGCATTCTGCCCGCCTATCTCGAGGACAGCGTCGTCCGCCTCGCCGCGGGCGCGGCGGCCGGCATCCTGACGGGCATCCCGCTCGGGCTTCTCGTGGGGCTCAACGCCGCCGCGCATCGCGCGCTCTGGCCGATACTGCTGTTCTTCCAGGCCATCGGCGACATCGCCTGGCTGCCGCTGCTGATCATCTGGTTCGGTTTCGGGCTCGAAACCATGACCTTCGTCATCGTCTACACGGTGCTGTTCCCCGTGGTGCTCAACACGGTTCTGGGCGTGCGCTCGATCCCGCTCGACATGCATCGCGCGGCGCAGAGCCTCGGCGCACCGAAATGGCGCATCATCGCGGAAGTCGTGATCCCGGGCGCCCTGCCGAACATCATCACGGGCCTGCGCAACGGCCTCGGCTTCGGCTGGCGCGCGCTGATCGCGGCCGAGATGATCGTGGGTACGAGCGGCGTCGGCTTCATGATGTTCGACGCCCGGCGTGCCGGGTCCGTCGTGGAAATCCTGCTCGGAATGATCATTCTGGGCCTTCTCTGGTACGCGGTCGACGCGCTGATCCTCGCGCCGCTCGAACGTGCGACCGGCCAACGCTGGGGGTTGGTGGCGCGATGAGTTCTCTGAGCATCCGCAATCTGTCGAAGACCTATTTCGACCCTTATGCGGGCAAGCACGTCACCGCCGTTCAGGACGTTTCCATCGAAGTGCCGGAAGGCGAATTCGTCTGCATCGTCGGCCCGTCGGGCTGCGGCAAGACGACGATCCTCAACATGGTCGCGGGTTTCCTTCCGGTCTCGGGCGGAGAGATCGTCGTCGACGGCCGCGCGGTCTCGGGCCCCGGTCCCGATCGCGGGGTCGTGTTCCAGTCGCATGCGCTCTTCCCGTGGAAGACCGTGCTCGAAAACGTCGCCTTCGGCCCGAAGATGCGCGGTGTGGGGCTCGAGAAGCGGGAGGCGATCGCCCGCGAATATCTCGCGCTGGCGGGGCTTTCGCATGCCGCCGAACGGTACCCCAACGAACTGTCGGGGGGCATGCAGCAGCGTGTCGGCGTCGTCCGCGCGCTCGCCAACGAGCCCGCCGTGCTCCTGATGGACGAGCCCTTCGCCAGCGTCGACGCGCAGACGCGCATGACGCTGCAGGAGGAATTGACCCGCATCTGGCAGGAGCGTCGGCCGACGATCATCTTCATCACCCATGACGTGCCCGAAGCCGTCTTCCTCGCCAATCGCGTCGTCGTGCTCTCGAAGGGCCGCGTGCTCGAAGAGGTCGAGATCGACCTGCCGCGCCCGCGTTCCTGGGGAACGCTGATCGAGGACGAGCGCTTCAAGACGCTCTCGTCCCGCGTCCTGCAGCTGGTGCGTTCCGCATGAGCATGACGGGCGACGTTCTCCGGTCACGGAAGACCCGCATCGTGCTTGCGGCCGTCGCGGCCTATATCGGTTTTCAACTGTGGGAGGCGGCGGTCGCCCCCGGCAAGATCATGGGCCAACTGCCCGAGCGCCGGCGCGTCGACGTCCTGGTCACGCTGCCCTTCGCGCCCGAGCGCTTCCACATCACCCGGTTTCAAGAGTTCGGACGCGTGTCCGGAGCGAACGGCAACGTCGTCGAAGTCCGCGGCGTTCTCCGTTCGGACATAGAGAAACTGGCGCGGCCCTATTGGGTGAAACGCGTCGAACCCGTCACCTAGGGAGGGTGAAGACATGATCTCGAGACGTTCCGTCCTGATGGGCGCGGCCTTGGCCATGCCCGCGCTGTCGTCGCTGCGCGCGCAGCAGAACATCGTGAAGCTCAAGGCCGGCATGGTCACCGGCATCGACCAGATCGGCCTGCCCGTCGCGCTCGAGCGCGGCTTCTTCGAGAAATGGGGCCTCGACGTGGTGATCGCGCGCCCCTACGCCACGGGCGTCGACGCGCTGAACGCGCTGCAGGCGGGCGAAGCGGAAATCGTGCAGGTGGGCGTGCCGATGATCGGCGCCGTGATCCGCGGCATGGATCTCGTGGCGCTCGGCAACTATTCCGGCAACGCGCACAAGATGGGCTCCGACGCCACCATGGCGCTCGTCGCCCGCGAAGGCTCGGGCATCGACGCCAACAACCTCGCGACCCTGAAGGGCAAGAAGATCGCGGCCTCCTTCGGCACGATCAACCATCTCTACGTCCTCGCGCTTCTGGAGAAGGCGGGGCTGAAGCTCGACGAAGTGACCATGGTCAACACGCCGCCGCCGGACATGACGGTGGCGCTGCTCGCCAAGGGCATCGACGCCTTCGCGGGCTGGGATCCCTGGCCGATCGTCGCGCAGAAGGACGTGCCCGGCGCCTATCAGGTCATCCGCGGCGGCGGCGTGATCTCCTATGTCGGCTTCAACGTGGCGACCCGGCCTTGGGTCGAGCGCAACGGGGCAACCATCGTAAAGGCGCTGGCCGCCTTGTCCGAAGGCGACAAATGGATGCGCGCCAACCCGGCGGAAGCGGCCAAGATCGCGACCCGCTGGATCCCCGGCCTGAAGCCCGACGTGGCCGAAGCCGCGATGCAGTTCAACGTGCAGCAGACGGACCGTCGCCTCTCGGCCAACAATTACCGCGCCCTGCACAATGCGCAGGACCGGCTGCATCGTCTCGGCTTCATCAAGGAGACGTTCGACGTCAACAAGCACGTCGACTCGCGCTTCATCGTCGAGGTCATGCAGAAGCACCCGGAACTCTTCTCCGACCTGCCGCCGATCCCGGCCGACGTCGCCATCAAGGCGGGCTACGTCTTCAAGCCCTGAGCCGCGCGCTCGAAACCGAAAAAGCGAAGGGCGGTCCCCGGACCGCCCTTTTTTCGTTCACCGACGAAAAATCGAGCACTCCCGGCGGAGCCGAGGCCCGCCGAAGCGTCGACGACGACGGCGATGCCGATGCGTGACACCCTCGATGCTAGAAGATGAAATCCGAGTCCGTCAGTGCGGCCCCATCGATCCCCCTGATCACGACGGTGACCGACTCCCGCTCGAAGTCGTCGACGCTGCCCAGCAGAGTGAACGTCGCGTCGATCGAGCCTCCGAGGCCGGCGTCGCGGCGCAGGCCTTCGACATCCTCGATCCCGTAGAAGCCGACGTCGATCCGGTCTTCGCCGCGAACGAAATCCTCGATCACGACGGTGTCCTCGTTCCATGGCTGCATCCAGCCGATCGAGAAGACGTCGTCGCCGTCGCCTCCCCGCAGAGTGTCGTTCCCGGAACCGCCGATCAGCGTGTCATTCCCGGCGTCGCCGGAAAGGCGATCGGCATTCCGGCCGCCGTCGAGGCGGTCGTCGCCCGCCCCACCGAACAGGCTGTCGCGGCCGACCTCCCCCGACAGGCGATCGCGCCCCATGCCGCCGAACAGCTTGTCGTCGCCGAAACCCGCCAAAACACGGTCGTCGCCGTCGACCCCGGAGAGCAGGTCATCGCCGTAGCCGCCCTGCAGGAGATCATCGCCGGCATTCCCGACGATCGTATCCCGGCCTTGTCCGCCTCTCAGCGTGTCGTCACCCCAGCCTCCGGCGATATCGTCGGCGCCGAAACCTCCGTTGAGGACATCGGCCGCGACGGTGCCCCGAAGCGAATCGTCATGGCTCGGGCCGACCTGCGCATGACGATCGAAATTCGCGGGCACGAGAGCGGCGGCTTCGAAATTCTGCAACGTGACGAGCGGCTCCCATATCCAGCCGAGATCGGGCATCTGGATGGGGTGGGAATTGAAGGTCGGAGCCCGGACCAAGGCGCGGATCACGGTGTCGGCCCCGTCCTGCACGATTTCCAAGGCCCCGAGATGATAGGCGTCACGATGGACGTCGCTCCAGGCGATGACGTCTCCGTCCGTCCCCGCGCGGAAATCCGAGATCACGTCGTTCCAGTGCGGACGTCCGTACATGGCGTAGTACAGGTCGGATGCAGCAGGCGTCGGAAGCATGACGAAGACGTCGCGGCCATCGCCGCCCGAATAGGTGTCTTCGCCGAAATCGCCGCAAAGATCGGTCAGACTGTCGTTCCCCGCGCCTCCGTCAAGGAGATCGTTCTCGCCGAACGTCTCCACGAACCGCACCGGATCGCCCCGGAGAACGTCGTCTCCGTCGCCGCCATCGAGAAGATCGGACACAGAACCGCTCGATCGGCCGAATCCGCCGATCAGGGTGTCGTCATATGATCCGCCCCGGATCGTCGAAGGTGCGTCGGGGCCGCTCGAATGATCGAGCCGTTCCACCCCGACGATCGGGATGCCGGCACGCCCCGCGATCGGAATG
>CAYNUN010000009.1:0-16569 GCA_964400345.1 uncultured Methylobacteriaceae bacterium | reverse complement strand
CAGGGCGGAGAGGTCCGCGCGCAGCACCTCTTCCGCCGGCGCCAGCACGTTGCGGCCCACATCCCGCCGTTCCAGCCGGACCTGCGCCGCATAGAGGCTCGCGGGCCAGGCCCGCCCCGACCAGACGATCGAGGCCGAGACCCGACGTTCCATGTCCGAACCGAGCGCGAAGGAGGCGAAGGCGGGCCCGCCCGCCGCCCCCGTGAGCCTGATCGGCTCGATCGGATCCTCCCCGTCGAGCGCGAAGACCGGGACCGCCGGCCCCTTCTCCTCGGGGCGGATCGTCCACGCCGCCCGATACCATTCCGCCCGCCGCGCCTCGACCTCGGCGAGCGCCGTCCCCTTCCGCGATGCGGGTTCGATCAGCACCGCCGCGAGATGGCCCGCCGCCGGGCCGTCGCCCGACAAGGCGATCACGAGGCCTTCCCCCGCAGGCGGTTCGACCTCGACGGTGACGCGTTCGCCCCGATGCGCGCCGTAAAGCGTCCAAGCGTCGTCGCCCGGCCGCCATTCGCGGTCGCGCCCGGCCAGATAGCGGCGCGCCAGCCATTCCTTCGGCGTCAGGGTCTCGTCCCGCACCACCCGCCCCGCCACCACGATCCTTCGGCGCAGCGGATGCGGCAGCAGCTCCCATTCGCCGGGATCCTCCGTCCACAGCGTCACCCGCAGCCGTCCCTCGGGAACCGCCAGCCTGACGGTCCCGATCCCGCGGACTCCGCTTCCGATCAGCGGGTCCACGCCCGGCCGCCGCACCGCCGCGATGCGGTCCCCCGTCAGGCGGGGATCGCCCGGCGCGATCCGTTCGAAGCCCGGCGGCAGCGCCGCGTCGGCCGCGCCGAAGGAGAAGCCCAGCGCGCCCTCGGGCAGGCTCCGGGCGGGCTCCGCGCGGATCTGCGCGGTGACGGGCGAAAGCCCCGTCCGGAACAGGATGATGCGCCTCAGCGCCTCCGTGCGCAGCGCCCGCCCGTCGGTGCTGCGCAGCCCCGTGACGGGAATCTCCCAGCGGAACGGGCCGGGCGCGGTCGTCCGTTCGATATTGGCGCGGCTCGCATAATCCGTGCTGCGGTCGTCGTCGACGCGCAGCACCAGCGTCGCCGGTTCCGTGCCCTCGATGCGCCCTTCGACGACGAGGACGGCCCGGCGGTCGAGCGCGAAGGTCCGGCCCGGATCATGCGCGACGGGCAACCGCGCCGGACCCGCCGTAAAGGACGCGGCCGAGGCGGAAGGAACGGACGCCGCAGGAGACGCCGCAAGCGACGCGGCGACCGCTTCCGCCGGCGTTCCCGCGCGGGCCGAAACGGGCGGCAGCGCGTGCGGGGCCGCCGACAGCGCGAGCAGCAGCAGCGATCGGGCCGGGCTCATCCGAGCCGCTCCATCGCTTCGGCCACGATCCGCGCGCGGGCGGCCCAGGTTTCGCCCGCCACCCGCGCCCGCCGCGCCTCCCGGTCGCCGGGTTCGAACAGCGCGGCCTCGAGCGCATGCACGAAGCCGTCGGGGCCGCGCGCCGTCGCGACATGCGCCGCATAAGGCGCGAGCGCCGGGAAGGGGGTCGAGACGACGGGCGCACCCGCCGCGAGATATTCCCGCAATTTCAACGGGTTGCAGGCGCGGATCTGGGGGCAGTCGCGGAACGGGAGCATGGAGGCGGTCCAATGCGCGCTGTAGCGGGGGAGTTCCGCATGCGGCCGCGGGCCGAGCAGCCGGACATTCGGCAGTTCCGCCAGCGCGTCGATCGCGGTCAGCACGGGCCCGACGAAGCAGAAGGTCCAGCCCGGCAGCCGTCGTGCCGTCTCCGCCAGCAGCGGCACGTCGATCCAGTCGGCCAGCGCGCCGTAGAAGCCCGCCACGGGCGACGCGGGGAGATCCGCCGCCCGCGGAACGGGCGCGGCGAAGAGATCGAAATCGACGCCGTGCTCGACGAGGATCGTCTTCTCCGCCGGGAACCGCGCCGCGAGCACGGGGCTCGCCGCGATCACGAGATCGGCCCGCGCCACGAGCCGTTCCTCGTCGCGCAGCACCGCGGCATGGTCGACGCCCGCAAGCCCGCCGAAATCGTCGCCGCAGTAATAGACCACCGCGCTTTCCCCGAGCGCGCCCGTCACCGCCGCCGCCGTCGGCAGCGACGCCCACAGGATCGGGCGGGCCGCCTCGGCGGCGAGCCGCGGGCGGATCTGGCGGGCCAGCGCCGCGCGGTTGATCCGCGCCGCGACGCGGCTTCCCGGCCAAGGCAGCGCGAAGGGCGAGAGCACCTCCACGGGCGCGGCCGTCCCGGCGGGCTCCGCGGCGGGTCCGGCGGTCCGCCGGCCCGCGGCCATGCGGAGTTTTTCCAAGGCTCTCCGCGCGTCGCCGAGCGAGAATCGCGGTCGTCGCAGCCCGATCGAATTCACCCACAGCACCCGGCGGTCCTCCGCCAGGCGCTTCACGAGATGCTGGGTGGAGCTGGGATGCCGGCCCCAATCCTCCCCGAAGACGACGAGATCACGCGGCACGGTCTGCGTCTCCGAGCGGCCGGATCACGCGGGCCGGCACGCCGCCCGCCAGCACGCCCGCGGGAAGGCTCTTCGTCACCACGCTGCCCGCCGCCACCACGGTGCCGCGGCCGATGGTGACGCCCGCCGTGACGCTCACGCCGGTGGCGAGCCAGACGTCGTCCTCCAGCACGATGTCGCCGACCTGATCCTCCGTGTCGGGCAGGCCCGCGGCCCGGTCGGCGGGATCGAGCGGATGCCCCGGATAGCCCGCGAGCAGCGCTCGTCCCGCAAGCCGCACATTGTTTCCGATCACGACGCGGCGGCCCACCGCGATCGTGGTCTGCCAGCCGAGATCGATATTGGAGCCGACGATCAGCTCCGGGACCTCCGTCCCGTTGGAGCGGCCCGTGATCGTGCTGATCCCCGACACCCGGCAGTCGGAGCCGAAACGCATCCGAACGGGCCCGATCACCAGCGGCATGCCGCCGTAAAGATGAAGCCGCGGCGCGGGGCCTTCGAGCCGCGCGCGGAAGAGCGGCGTGTACCACAGCGCCCGCAACGCCTCGTGCACCAGCCCCGCCGCGAGGCGATGCAGCGCATAGAGCGGCCGGTGGATCGGCCGGATCGTGGGGAAGGCCCAGCTGTGCCGGGCGCGGGCCACGTGCCGGATCGCGGCGGCGACCGGATGGTCGCCGCGCTTCACCCAGCGTCGGAGAGCGAGCGATGCGTTCATTCCTCGGTCACCGCCTTGGCGAGGTTGCGGGGCCGGTCGACGTCGATGCCGCGACGGACCGCGAGATGATGGGCGAGGAGCTGGAGCGGCACCGTCGAGACGATCGGTTGGACGAAGGCCGGGCAGAGCGGAACCGTCAGCGCCGTGGTGATGCAGTCGGCGAGGCCGAGAATGGCCGCCCGGTCCCCCACCGGCACGATGCGCCCGCCCCGCGCGGCGGCGCGGCGGAGATCGACGGCGAGACGTCCGAATTCGGGGCCGGAGGCGGCGGGCGCGACGACCGGCAGGTCGCGGTCCACCAGCGCCATCGGCCCGTGCTTCAATTCGCCCGCCGGCATGGCTTCGGCATGGATGCAGGCGATCTCCTTGAGCTTCAGCGCGCCTTCCGCCGCCACGGGCAGCAGCGCGCCCCGCGCCACGAACAGGGCGCTGCGCGCCCGGTCGAAATGCGGCAGCACTTCCATGACCGCGGGTTCGTTCTCGAGCGCGAGCGCGATCCATTCGGGCACGCGGTCGAGCGCGGCCCGGTCGCGCGCGATCATGTCGGGATCGGCCCCGCGCAATTCGCCCGTCCTCAGCGCGAGCCGCGCCAGGACCTGCAGCGCCGTCGTGAAGCTTTTGGTGGCGCAGACGCCCGTTTCCCGGCCCGCGGGCGTGGGCAGGACGACGTCCGCCTCCCGCGCCAGCGTCCCGCCCTGTTCATTGACGACGGCCACGACCGGGATTCCCGCCTCGCGCAGCCGCATCATGCAGGCCACCGTGTCGGCGGTCTCGCCGGATTGGGACACGAGAACGCCGATCTCGTCGTCGCGCCCGCGCAGCGGCGCGTCGCGGAATTCGCAGGCGACCTCCGCCGTCGCAGGCAGGCCCGCGACGGTCTCGAACCAGCGCTGCGCGATCCGTGCGGCGCAGGCCGAGCTTCCCGCCCCGATCAGGCGGATCCGCTTCAGCCGGGCGGGGTCGAGCCGGTCGAAATCGGCGAAGCCGTCCGGCCGGCCGTAACGCTCCGCCGCGGCGCGGGCCGCGAGCGGTTGCTCGTGGATGTCCCGGTGCATGGCCGAGCCGGTCTCGCCGGGAATGAATCCCGGCATCTGCTGGGTGTCCGTCCGCCCCGAAGGCGGGAAGGCGAGGGCCGTCATCGATGCTGATCCTCCGTCGTCCGCCCCGGTGCAGGAGACGGGCCGGCGGGCCGCATCACGGAGATCGTCGAGGAATCAAGGAATTCGGGCGGGTCTCCGGCTCGGGCGTCGTTGCAGTTCCGGAGACGTCGTTCGCATATCGCGACGCGGCGGCGGCGAGCGCGAGCAGGATATAGGGCGGCCAGAGAAAGCCCTGCGTCAGGAAGGTGCCGGAGACGCAGAAGCCCGTCAGCCCCGCCACGATCGCGAGATTGATCGCCAGCGCCTCCTGTTCCCGGGAGCCGTGCACCTCGAGGAGACGCCGGCTCCGCAGACAGGAGAGGAACACGGAGACGAGCATGAAGACGAAGGTGAACATCCCCGGAAATCCCGTCGAGGACAGCACTTCGAACCAGGTGGAATGGACCGTGTAGACCTTCCCGGTCCAGACGGGGACGTAGAAGAAGTAATTGGTCGTGAAGTTCTCGATGCCGACGCCCGTCAGCGGTCGCGCCAGCGCCATGCCCCAGGCCGCCTGCCAGGCGTAGAGCCGCCCCATCGCGCTTTCGTCGATCCCCTCTTCATGCGCGCCGCCGGAGGCCCGGCTCGAAATGCCCGCCACCGCGGCGAGGCCGACGAGACCGATGCCGCCCAGCGTGCCGAGCACCAGCTTCGACTTGATGACGCGGTTGGCGACGATGCCCGTCACCGCCACGGTCCCGAGCAGTCCGCCGCGGCTCTGGGTGGCGATGATCGCCGAGACGATCATCACATAGATGACGAAACCCATGATCTTCCGGAGCGCCCCCGTCCGGACGGTCATATGGGCGAGCGCGAAGCTCATCGGGAAGAGCAGCACCAGCGACAGGTCGTTGGGGTCGCCCAGCAGCGAGCCGATGTCCCGGCCGATGGTGACGCGGGTGCCCTCCACCAGCCCGATCTCGTTCACCTTGTTGTAGAGCGTGACCCCGGACACCGCGACGCCCGCGGCCAGCATCACATTGGCGACGAGGGCGAAATCCTTCGGCGTCCGGATCAGCCAGGCGATCGCCAGCGTCATGATCCCGATCTTCACATAGGTCGCCGTCCAATAGCCCATGGCGCGGCCGGGATCGGTGGCGAGCATGGCCCCGATCGTGACCAGCACGAAGAAGGTCGCGAAGGCCGACAATTCGCGGCACCAGAACGGCTGGATCGAGCGCGTCATCAGCAGATGCCAGAACAGCACGAAGAGCGTCGGCAGGGCGATCAACTGGGGGATGCGCAGCGGCGACAGCGCCGGAAACACCTCATGGATCCGGAAATAGGAGAACACCAGAAAGGCGAGGCAGAGGACGACGGGCTTCCGCAAGGCGAAGATCAGGAACAGGGGCGCGAGCCCCAGCCCCATCACCAGCAAGGGCGTCGGCGCGACGACGAGCACGACCCCGGCGAGCGCGCAGGCGGGGAGCGCGATCACGATCTGGCCGAACGGGCTCGTCCAGAATCCCGGACGGACGGGTCTTACGATCATGACGAGGCGGGTCCCGAAGACCGGCCGGCCCGCACCATGCAGGCGACCGGAAGCGAAGAGTCGCGTCCGAAACAGCAATGCGGGTGCCGGTTCTCGATCTTCGCTTGTTCGTCATGCTGGTTTTCGGAAGATTTCAGATGATTTCTCGATCTTTTCGCCGGGTTTTCGCGGCGCTTTCCGGAGGTTTTTCCGAACCTCGACCCTGTGCGATCCGCGTCGCGGAACGCGAAGCCTCGCCCCGCGACGCTCGCAGAACGGGAGACGCCCGATGCATGTTCTGACCCTCGAAGCCCCGGTCACCCTCGAAGGCGTCTCCCTCGCCCGCCGGCGGATCGCCCGCAGTCTGCGCGAACTCCGCTTCGATTCGGGCCTGATCGAGGACCTCGCCCTCGCCGTCGCCGAACTGGGCGCCAATCTCGTCCGCCATGCCGCCCCCCGGGCGGAGCGCCTCAGCATCTCCGCTCAGGTCGACGGCAGCGCGATCCGGCTGGAAATGGCCGATGACGGAGGGGCTTGGCCCGAACTCCCGGGCCGGCTCGATTCCGCCCGGCGGATGATCGCCCCGCGCGAAGCCGAAGGCGGCCGCGGTCTGATGCTGGTCGCCCGCGCCATGGACCGCTGGGAATTCGAGACGGGGCCGGAAGGCAACCGCCTCAAGCTCTGGCGGCGCATGCACCGGCGCACCCCCCTGGTCCTGCTCGTCGAGGACGACGCGGAACTGCTCGACATCTTCACCTGGCAGATCGGCTCGGCCTGCCGCGTGGTCACCGCGAGCGATCTCGATTCAGCCGCACGCGTCCTCGACTCCCTGCCCGTCGACTGCGTCGTCACCGATCTTCATCTCGGCTCGGAAAGCGGCAACGCTCTGGTGGAACGGCTCGAAAGGGACCCCGAGCGCCCGCCCGTCCCGATCGTGGTCGTCACCGGGGACGGCGACCGCAGCGTGCATGCGGGGTCGCTCGAACTCGGCATCGAGCGCGTTCTGACCAAGCCCGTCAGCGGCGGCGAGATCATGGCCGCGATCCGCACCGCGATGGTGCGGGCGGCGCGCCAGCGCGCCCGCCTGATGCGCCATTTCTCCGCCGTGCTCGACGCCCTGCTCGCCGACCGGCTTCCCGATTCGGGCGCGGGATTCGAGATGCGTTCCCGCTCCGCCGCCGCCGCGCTGGGCGGCGGGGATGCGGTCCTCCTCGTCGACCGCGGCGAGGAACGGCGCATCGTGATGCTCGACGCCATGGGACACGGGCTCGGCGCCAAGGCGGCGGCGGTGGCGCTGGTCGCCATGGCCCGGACCCTCGAAACGACGGTCTCGCCGCGCAGCTGCCGCGAATTCGTGAACGGCCTCTCCGCCCTCGTCGAACAGGAAAGCGCGATGGCGGGCTTCGTCGCGACCGCGCTGGTGCTCGACCTTCGCGCGGGCGCGGTCTCGATCGCGAGCGCGGGTCATCCGCGGCCTCTGCTCGTCAAGGCGGGCGGAGATGCGGAGACGATCGCCGTGTCCGGCCCGCCGCTCGGCCTCGTTCTGCCCGAGATTCCCGCCGAAACCACGATCCGGCTCGCTCCCGGGGACAGGCTGTTCCTGTGCAGCGACGGCGTCGACGCCTATGGTCTCGCCTGCGGCGGCCCGCCTCCGGACTGGCTCGTCGAACCGCTGGCGCGGCGCGACGCGGGCATTACGGCGACCGCCGACGCCGCGGCCGCGGTGATCGTCGAACGGCTCGGGCCCGATCCGGAGGACGACTGGTCCTTCCTCCTGCTCGCTCCCGAAAGGGGGGACGCGTCCGACGTCCCGATTTGACGGCGGGGCGCGAAAAGGGCAGTTGACGGCCGAACGGGCGGGACCCCGATGACCACGACTGCACGCACGCCTCCTGCGCCGGCCTCCGGCCCGAGCCTCGCCTCCCTGTCCGAGCGTTGCCTTGCGGCCGCGCGCGACGCGGGAGACGTTTCGGCGGGCCGGCGCGCCGTGGTCGATCTCCTCCGCGAGCAGGTCGCCCGCGGCCGGGCCGACGCCGAAGCCGTGCTGTTCGCGAAGAAGGACGGCCTCGCCTGTGCGGGCCACCTGTCCGGCGTCATGGACGCCTGCATTCGGGCGCTCTTCGAGGTGGCGACGAAGGTCTTCTACCCGGTGCGCAATCCGTCGACGAGCGAGCATCTCGCCGTCGCCGCCGTCGGCGGTTACGGCCGGGGGACGCTCGCCCCCGGCTCCGACATCGATCTCCTGATCCTGCTGCCCTACAAGAGCACGGGCTGGTCCGAGAGCGTGGTGGAGGTGATCCTCTATGCGCTGTGGGATCTCAAGCTGAAGGTCGGCCATTCGGTCCGCACCGTCGACGAATGCATCCGCGAAGGCCGGACGGACCACACGATCCGCACCGCCCTTCTCGAGGCCCGGTTCCTGACCGGGACGGAGCGTCTCTTCACGGATTTCGCGCGGCGCTTCGACAGCGAGATCGTGCAGTCGACCGCCGCCGAATTCGTCGCCGAAAAGCTCGCCGAGCGCGAGCGGCGCGTGTCGCGGGCGGGTTCGTCCCGTTACCTCGTCGAGCCGAACGTGAAGGACGGCAAAGGCGGCCTGCGCGACCTCAACACCTTGTTCTGGATCGCGAAATACGTCTATCGCGTGAAGGACGCGGCGGAACTGGTCGCCGCCGGCGTGTTCGCCGCGGATGAGCGCGAACTCTTCCATCGCTGCGAGGAATTCCTCTGGCGCGTCCGCTGCCACATGCATTTCGCGACCGGACGGGCGGAGGAGCGCCTCTCCTTCGATCTTCAGCGCGTCATCGCGGAGCGCCTCGGCTATGCCGGGCATGGCGGGCTTTCGGGCGTCGAGCGCTTCATGAAGCGCTATTTCCTCATCGCCAAGGATGTCGGCGACCTCACCGCCATTCTCTGCGCGGCGCTCGAGTCGCGGCACAAGAAGCCCAAGGCGATGCTCGACCGCTTCGTCGGCCGGTTCCGTCGGCGCTCGGGCGACTTGCGGGAAACGAAGGACTTCGTCCTGGAGACCGAGCGCCTCACGGTGGCCCGGCCCGACGTGTTCAAGGCCGATCCGGTCAATCTGATCCGGCTCTTCCGTTTGGCCGACAAGCTCAACCGGGCCATCCACCCCGACGCGACGCGGCTCGTGACGCGGTCCCTCGGGCTCGTGGACACGGCGCTGCGTGCGGATCCGGAGGCGAACCGGCTCTTCCTCGAGATCCTCACCTCGCGCAACGCGCCGGAAGTGGTGCTGCGTCGGATGAACGAGACGGGCCTGCTGGGCCGCTTCGTTCCGCAATTCGGCCGCATCGTGGCGATGATGCAGTTCAACATGTACCACCACTATACGGTGGACGAGCATCTGCTCCGATCGCTCGGCGTCCTCGCCGCGCTCGAGAACGGGCAGCTCAAGGACGACCTTCCCGTCGCCAACGAAGTCCTGCCCACGATCCGCAACCGCACGGTCCTGCATGTCGCGCTGTTCCTGCACGACATCGCCAAGGGCCGGCCGGAAGACCATTCGGTCGGGGGCGCGCGCGTCGCCCGCCGGATCTGCCCGCGGCTCGGCCTGAACGAGGCGGAGACCGAGGCGGTCGCGTGGCTGATCGAGCACCATCTCGACATGTCCACGACCGCGCAGAGCCGCGACCTCTCGGACCCCCGCACGATCGAGACCTTCGCCGCGACGGTGCAGACGCTGGAGCGGCTGAAGATGCTGCTGGTGCTCACGGTCTGCGACATCATGGCCGTCGGCCCGGGCGTGTGGAACGGGTGGAAGGGCCAGCTCCTGCGCACGCTGTTCTGGGAAACCGAGATCGTGCTGGCGGGCGGGCATTCCAGCATCGACCGCGCGGGCCGCGTGGCGGCCTCGCAGGAGCAGCTCCGCCGCGCGCTTCCCGGATGGAGCGATTCCGAAATCGACGCCTATATCGCGCGTCACTATCCGGCCTATTGGCTCAAGGCGGATCTGCCGCGCCGCATCAAACATGCGGGCTTTCTCTACGCCGCCGAGCGGGACATGCGCTCGCTCGCGACCGAGGTCTCCACCGACGCCTTCCGCGGCGTGACCGAACTCACCGTGGCCGCGCCCGACCATCCGCGTCTGCTCGCGATCATCACCGGAGCCTGCGCGGCCGCGGGCGCGAACATCGTCGATGCGCAGATCTTCACGACGACGGACGGCACGGCCCTCGACACGATCTTCATCTCCCGCGCCTTCGAACAGGACGAGGACGAACTGCGCCGCGCCGCGCGCATCGCCCACGGCATCGAAAGAGCGCTCAAGGGCGAGATCCGGATCGCCGAAGCCGTGGCCGCGAGAACGCCCGCCCGTCCGGCGTCCCGCGCCTTTCACGTGGTCAGCGAGGTCGCGATCGACAATGCGGCCTCGAACCGCCACACGGTCCTCGAAGTGGTCGGACTCGACCGGCCGGGCCTGCTTTACGAACTGACCACCGCATTGGCGAAGCTCAATCTCAACATCGCCTCGGCCCATATCGCGACCTTCGGCGAAAAGGCCGTCGACGTGTTCTACGTGACGGATCTGACGGGTTCGAAGGTCCTCCATGCGAGCCGCCAAGGCGCGATCAGGCGCACTTTGCTCGACGTGCTCGACGGCGTGCAGCCGGGCTGATCGCCCGGGGATGATCCGGAACGTCTTGATTTTCGCGGTCCGCGGCCTGATATCGCGGACCGACCCCTGATCACGAACGAGGCCGAGCGACCGCCCATGTCCGATCCGAACAAGCCCGCCGAGACCGAAAGCCCCGCCGTCGGAGACGCGGCGACGCCCGCCGAGGCCGCCGCTTCGGAGACCGCGGCGACGCCCGATCCCGCCGAGGCGCTCGCGGCCGAGAACGCGGCGCTGAAGGACCGGATCCTGCGCACGCTGGCGGAGATGGAGAATCTTCGCCGCCGGACGGAGAAGGAGACGGCGGACGCGCGCGCCTATGCGGTGACGGCGTTCGCGCGCGACATGCTGAACGTCGCCGACAATGTCCGCCGCGCGATCGAAAGCGTTTCGGCGGAGCATCGCGACGCGGAGGGCGTGAAGCCGCTTCTCGAAGGCGTCGAACTGACCGAGCGCGACCTTCTGAACACGCTCGAACGCCACGGCATCCGCCGCATCGACCCCAAGGGCGAGCGGTTCGACCCGAACCGCCATCAGGCGATGTTCGAGATCGAGGATGCCGCGACCGTTTCCGGAACGGTCCTGCAGGTCATGCAGGCCGGGTTCTCGATCGGCGATCGCGTCCTGCGCCCCGCTTTGGTGGGCGTGGCGAAGGGCGGACCGAAATCGTCCGAACCGGCCTGACGTGGTGATCGGACCCGAGGTCGCCGTTCTCGTCGAGCGGATCGGCGTCGCCGTGTTCGCCCTTTCCGGGGCGCTCGTCGCCGCCCGCAAGGGGATGGATCCGTTCGGCTTCGCCCTGCTCGCGACCGTCACGGGCGTGGGCGGGGGATCGCTGCGCGACGTGCTGCTGGGACGTCCCGCCTTCTGGATTCAGGATCCGACGGATCCGGTGATCTGCGTGGCCGTCGCGCTCGCGGTGTTCTTCTACGGCCGGCGGCGCGGCCTCGCCTTTTTCGGCGGCGGCGGGCGCATTCTGGTCTGGGCCGACGCGATGGGACTCGCGATCTTCGCGGTGGTCGGAACCGCCACGGCGCTCGCGGCGGGCGCACCGCCGATCACGGCGGTCGTGCTCGGCACGCTGACGGCCACGTTCGGCGGCATCATCCGGGACATTCTGGCGGGCGACGTGCCGCTCGTGCTGCATCGCGAGATCTATGTCACGGCCGCCTTTCTCGGGGCGGCGGTGCATGCGGGGGCCATCTTCACGGGGCTTCCCGCCTCGGCGGCGGGCGCCGCGGGCATCGGCTCGGCCTTCCTGCTGCGTGCGCTCGCGATCCTCAGGGATTGGTCGCTGCCGCCTTATGTCGAAGGCGGGCGCTGAAACGGCGTCACGCGGCGCAGCGTGAGATTGATCCGCCCGCCTTTCTCCAACAGGCTCGACGACCCCGCGATCAGACGGTCGACGCCGTGATGGACGAGGCGTGCCGGGCCGCCGAAGACCAGCACGTCGCCCGATGCGAGACGGAAGGACGTCGTCGGATCCCTGCGGGAAGAACCGCCGATCCGGAACACGGCGGTGTCGCCGAGCGACACCGACAGCACGGGCGCATCGAAGGTCGCCTCATCCTTGTCCTGATGCAGCCCCATCCGCGCCGCGGAGGAATAGAAGTTCACGAGACAGGCTTCGGGCGGAGCCGGGCAATCGGCGAGCGCGTCCCACAAGGCGAGGACGCGGGCCGGGATCGGCGGCCAAGGACGACCCGTCTCGGGGTGCAGCGGACGGTAGCCGTAGCCCGTCTCGTCCGAGACCCAGCCGAGCGCGCCGCAATTCGTCATCCGGACCGAGAAGGGGACGCCCGTGCGCGGCATGCGCGGCGTGAAGAAGGGCGCGACCGCGGCCGCGCCCCAGAGGTCTTCCACGAGCGCCCCCTGGGCGGGCGCATCGAGCAGGCCGGGGTAATGGACGACCCCCGGCCGGACGGCGAGGCCCTGCGGCTTCGCCGTCACCGGCTCAGCTCTGCTGAACGCGCTGGCGATAGAGCGCGGCGAAATCGATCGGATCGATGAACAGCGGCGGGAAACCGCCGTTGCGGACGGCGTCCGCGACGATCTGGCGCGCGAAGGGGAAGAGCAGGCGCGGGCATTCGATCATGACGATCGGGTGCAGGCTCTCCTGCGGCACGCCGGTGAGGCGGAAGATGCCGGAATAGACGAGTTCGAAACCGAACAGCAGGTCGGGCGCTTCGCCCGCGCGTCCTTCGAGCGTCAGTTCGACCTCGAAATCGGTCTCCGAGAGGGGCGTGGCGTTGACGTTGACGGAGATGGCGATGTCGGGCGCCTTGGTCTGCGGTCCCAGCGAACGCGGCGCATTGGGATTCTCGAAGGAGAAATCCTTGATGTATTGCGCGAGCGCGTTGAGGGTCGGGCCCTGATCCTGATGGGCGCCGTTCGGGGCGTCGGTCATCGTCCATGTCTCCTGATGCGGGCTTTGCCCGGCAGGGGCGAAAGGCCCCGGGGCGAGGGTCGAAACCGGGCTAACATGCCCGCCGGCCTGCGGCAAGAACGCGGAAACCCAGCATCCGGGGGCGAAGCGCGCCGGTTCTTGTTGTGATCGCGTCTCCAAGCCCTATATCATCGCGATCACAGCGCAGTGCGGTGCGCGGCATTTGAAGGCCGACGATGCAGGATTCCTCCGATTTCGCCACGATCATCTTTCTCGGGCTCGCCGCTTTCGTGATCTGGCGGCTCTACTCCGTGTTGGGCATGCGGACCGGGCACGAGAACAAGCCCATGGACATGATGCGGCCTGCGGCGGGTTCCGCCGAGAACAAGGTCGTGCAGCTTCCGAACGCGCGCCCCGCTCCCGAGGAGGAGCCGGTGGTCCAGATCGATCCGGACCGTTGGCGGGGCTATGCGGAGGCGGATTCGCCCGTCGCGGCGGGCCTCGACGCGATCGCGGCGGCCGACGGCGGCTTCGACGCCCGCGGCTTCAGCGAGGGTGCGAAGGGAGCCTATGAGATGATCGTCACCGCCTTCGCGGGCGGAGACCGGCGCATGCTGCGGGATCTTCTCGCCAAGGACGTTTACGAGGGCTTCGCGCAGGCGATCGCGGAGCGCGAGAAGCGGGGCGAGACCGTCTCCACCACCTTCGTGTCGCTCGACAAGGCCGAATTCGTCGACGTCCAGCTGCGCGGCCGCACGGCGCAGGTCTCGGTCCGCTTCGTCTCGAAACTGATCACCGCGACGCGCAACGCCGAAGGCGTGGTGGTCGACGGTTCGCCCGACAAGGTGGTCGACGTCGTCGACGTGTGGACCTTCGCCCGCGAGACGGGCAGCCGCGACCCGAATTGGAAGCTCGTGGCGACCGAAGCCGGTCAGTGACGCCGTGCGGAGCGCGCCCGGCCCCGGCGGCGCGCGGCTGCGGCCTTCGGGGCTGTTCGCATCCGAGGCATGGGCGCGGGACGATCACGCGGCCGCTTATGACGGCTTTCTCGAAACGGCCCGCCGCATCGCGGCGGGCGGCGACGCTCTTCGGGCCGGGCGCGCCCCCCGCCCCGCTCTGGTGCGGGTCTGTCGGGCGGCCGCGGCGGCCGGACGGCTCGGCCGGGATGCGGCGCGCGACTTCTTCGAAAAAGGCTTCCATGCGCTGGACGTGGCCCCGCCCGGCGGCGACGCTTTTCTGACGGGTTATTACGAACCCGAAATTCCGGCCTCCCGCATCCGGACGGCGGGCTTTCCCGCGCCGGCCCTCGGCCTGCCCGACGATCTCGTCCGCATCGCGCCCTATCCCGACCGGTCCGCCATTCTCGACGGGGCGCTGGCGGGACGCGGTCTCGAACTCGTCTGGCTCGATCCGATCGAATTGTTCTTCGCCCAGATCCAGGGCTCCGCCCGGCTGCGTCTTCCCGACGGAACGCGGCTGCGGCTCGCTTATGCCGGGCGCAACGGGCGGCCTTACCGGGCGATCGGGCGAATCGTGGTGGACGAAGGTCATGTTCCGCGCGAAGAGATGACGATGCAGCGGCTCAAGGCCTGGCTTCGCGCCGATGCGGCCGAAGCGGACAGGGTGATGCGGATGAATCCGTCCTACGTCTTCTTCCGCCTCGTTCCCGACGATTCGTCGCGTGGACCCGTCGGGGCGGCGGGCGTCCCGCTTTCGCCGATGCGCTCCATCGCCGTCGACCGGACCCTCTGGAGCTACGGGACGCCCTTCTTCGTATCCGCCGAACTGCCCGAACCCGACGGGACATCCTCGCGTTTCGACGGGCTGACGGTGGCGCAGGATACCGGGACCGCGATCACCGGACCCGCGAGGATCGATCTCTTCTTCGGGTCGGGCCTGCAGGCGGGAGAGCGTGCGGGCCTCGTCCGCCATCCCGGGCGACTGACGGTGCTTCTGCCGCGGGGCGCGGCATGACGAGCCGTCGCCGCCGTACGTTGACCGGACCCGAAATCGAACTCTGGCACATCGTGACCCGGCATGTGGAGCCGTTGTCCGGCCGCCGCCGCACCGAGGCGCCGCCCGCCGACGGAGTGCCGGGAGCCGCGCCCGCGGCCCCGTCCCCCTCCGCATCCCCGCCCGCCGCGGCCGCGCCGCCCGGGCGCCCTCCCGCTTCCTCCGCCAAGCCGCCCGCCGCGGCCCGCCCCCCATCGCCGCCCGCGCTTCCGCCGTTGGCTCCGCTGGAAAGAAAGCTAAAGCGAGGCCTCGACCGCGGGACGCATCCCGTCCATGCCGTGCTCGATCTGCACTGCATGCGGCAGGACGAGGCCCATATGCGGCTGCGCGCCTTCATCGCGCGCTCTCGGGAGCAGGGCGCGACGGTCGTCCTGGTGGTGACGGGCAAGGGCGCGCGGGCGAGCGAAGGCGCAGGTGCGGGAGACGAGCGCGGCGTGCTGCGCCGGACGGTTCCGCATTGGCTGCGGATGCCCGACCTCCGCGCGATGGTGGTCGGCTTCGAAGAGGCCGCGCCGCATCAGGGCGGCGCCGGCGCGCTTTACGTGCGGCTGCGCCGTCGACGCGGCCCGGAGGAGCGGGCGTGACGCCCTTCGGCCAGAAGATGCGCGCCCTGCGGGCGGAACGCGGGATCGCGCTCAAGGACATGGCGGACGCGCTCGGCGTGACGCCGACTTATCTGTCGGCCCTCGAACACGGCCGACGCGGCAAGCCGAACTGGGCCTTCATCCAACGCGTCATCCATTTCTTCAACGTGATCTGGGACGATGCGGAAGAGATCGCGCGGCTGGCCGACATGTCCCATCCGCGCATCGTGATCGACACCGCGGGGCTCGACCCGGCCGCAACGGCCTTCGCCAATCGGCTCGCGAAGACGATCCGCGACCTCGACGGCGAGGCCTTGGCGCGGCTGCGCGGGACGCTCGAGGACGCGTTGGAGGAGAAGCGGCCCGCGCCTCCGGCTTGACCGCCGGCCGATCGGGGTGCGACACCGCCCGCGTTCGATCTCAAGGAGCCGCCATGACCCTCCGCTACGACGTTCTCGGCCTCGGCAACGCCATCGTCGACGTGCTCGCGCGCACCGAAGACGATTTTCTGATCGCCCACGGCCTCGCGAAGGGCTCGATGCGGCTGATCGAGGAGGCGGAGGCCGAAAGGCTCTACGCGGCGATGGGGCCCGCCACGATCATCTCGGGCGGATCGGCGGCGAACACGATCGTCGGGGTCGCCTCGCTCGGCGGTTCGGCCGCCTTCGTCGGCAAGGTGAAGGCGGACGAGGTCGGCCGTCTCTTCACGCACGACATCCGCGCCGCCGGCGTGGCCTTCGACGGGACTCCCGCCGCCGACGGCGCGGCGACGGCGCGCAGCTTCATCCTCGTCACGCCCGACGGCGAGCGCACGATGAACACCTATCTCGGCGCCTGTCGCGATCTCGGTCCCGAGGACGTCGATCCCGACGCCGTCCGCGCCGCGAGGATCGTCTATATGGAAGGCTATCTCTGGGATCCGCCCGCGGCGAAGGACGCCTTCCGCAAGGCGGTCGGCATCGCGCACGGCGCGGGGAACGCGGTGGCGTTGACGCTGTCGGATTCCTTCTGCGTCGATCGCTATCGCGACGAATTTCTCGGGCTGCTGCGCGACGGTTCCGTCGACGTGCTCTTCGCCAACGAGCATGAGCTGAAGAGCCTCTTCGCCACCGCGGATTTCGACACGGCGCTGGCGGCGT